>JBKCXA010000654.1:0-16697 GCA_046316935.1 Prosthecobacter sp. | reverse complement strand
ACGGCGCATGCGCTGCCGGTTTTGCAGGCCACGTTTCGCGTGCCGGTGATCGGCGTGCTTGGGCCTGGCGTGGAGGCGACGCTTTCGGAGCCGTCCTGCGAACGTGTGGGCATCATCGGCACGGCGGGCACCATTCGGAGTCATGCCTACCAGCATGAGATCGCGATGCGGCGGCCGGACATCATGATTGAGGCGCGTGCGACGCCTCTGCTGGTGCCCTTTGTCGAGGAAGGCTGGACGGATCATCCGGCGCTCAAATCCGTGCTGCGGGAGTATTTGAAGCCCATGCTCGACAAGGGCATCGACACGCTCGTGCTCGCCTGCACGCACTACCCGCTGCTCGTGCCGGTTCTGAAGCGCATGCTCGGCCAGAAAGTGCGTCTCGTGGACTCCGCGAGCACCTGCGCCGCGCATGTGAAGGCGAAGCTGGAGCAGGACAATCTGCTGCGCACCGCCAAAACCAAGCCCTCTCTCGAAATCTACCTCACGGACCATTCCGAGCAGGCGGAGAACCTCGCGAAGCGCTTCCTCGGCACCGACTTCGGCAAGGTGAAAAAGGCCACGCTGTAAAATGAACGAGCCACCCATGTCTCCACCTCCCGTTCTCACCATCGCCGGCTCGGACTGCTCCGGAGGAGCGGGCATCCAGGCGGACATGAAATCCATCTCCGCGAATGGTGGCTATGCGCTCACCGCCCTCACCAGCGTCGTTTCGGAGACACCGGGCCTTGTCTCGCAGATCCGGCTGCTCGACGCGGACTTCATCTTGGACCAGATTCGCGTGTTGTTTGGCGGTTTTCCGATTCGCGCGGCGAAAACAGGCATGGTGGGCGGCGCGGAGCAGATTCATGCCGTCGCCAAAGCATGGCGTGAGCATGCCGGTGGCGTTCCGCTCGTCGTTGATCCCGTCATGGTGGCCACCAGCGGCGGTCGATTGTTGAAGGACGACGCCGTTGAGACGCTTTGCGCGGAGCTTTTGCCCCTCGCCACCCTCATCACACCCAACATGGACGAAGCCGCCGTGCTATGGGGCCGTGCCGTGACGACTCGCGATGAAATGGCCGCCTGCGCCGCCGATCTCGCATCAAAGTATCAAACCGCCGTGCTCGTCAAAGGCGGTCACCTCATCGGCGATGCCGCCGCGGATGTGCTCGTGACCGCTGGAGGCGCTTCATGGCACGAAACCGCCCGAACACCCGGCGTCCACACCCACGGCACTGGCTGCACCTACTCCTCGGCCATCGCCGCCGGCCTCGCTCGAGGCCTCGACCTCGTCAGCGCCGTCGCGAGTGCCAAAAACTACGTCAGCCGGGCCATCGCGCAGCATTTCCGCTGGGGCGAGGCACTCGATGCGCTGAACCATTTTCCGGCAGACGGCGCGTGATGGTCTTTTTACTTGTCGCGGGCTTTCCCGTCATGGCAGCATCGTGACATGAAAAAGCTGCTTTTTCTCTCATTCGCCCTGATCGCCGCCACGCAAGCCCAGGAGGCATCCAAAGCCGATCCATGGCCGGTCAAAGTGTATCGCTATCCCGATGAAGGCCTGCTCGGCGGCTACATTTCGAGCGAGCACGGCCAGCTCCGCGCCCCGGCGATGCCTGCTGCGGATGCGAAGGACGCGGCGATCACCGATTTCATCAAACGCTCCCACTTTGCCTTCCGCTCCCGGTTGATCGCGGAAGGCATCACGCTGCCCGCGGGCTCGCTGGCCGCGGTGGATCCGGTGAACCAGACGCTGGCCATCCGCACCACACCCGCGATGCATGAGCGCATCGCTGCCATCGCCACCCGGCTGGAACGCAACTTGGCAAAGAACGTCCATTTCACCGTCGAGATCATCGAGGCCGAAGCCTCCGCCGTGCGCGACGCGATGAAAAAGGCTGTGAAAGCGGATCACCGCCCGGTGTGGGAGGCTCTCGATGCGCTCGTGGCCACCAACAAGGCCGTCGTGATCACCAGCCAGCGTCTCGAAACCAAGGGCGGCACCCGTTCCACTGTCGAGAGCGGCGAGGAGCGCTACTACACCACTGAGATGACGCTTGATGAAAGCACTCGCTCGACCACCGCCATGGAATCCCGCCGTGCGGGCACCATCCTGGAGATCGAGCCGACCATCGGCCCGGACGGCGTCACGATGGAGGTCAATGTCAGCCTGGAGCATCATCACGGCCAGCCGGTGGATCGCTGGGATGTCATCAACACCAGCGGTGAAAAGGCTGTCGAGTCTCCGCTCATCGATTTTCAGGTCGCCCATCCCGTGACGGGCTTCACGATGCTCAGCGGCATGACTAAGACACTCGGCCTCTGGCAGCCCGCCACCTCGCCGAAAGGTGAAAAATTCCAAATCGCCTTCCTCACCGCGCACATTGTCACCTTGCTGCCTGCGCTCGACACGCGGATCGAGCAGCTTCTTCGCTCGCATGGCGAAAAAGTCGAAAAGACGCCCGCCGCGCCGCCCGCGGAGCCGGAAGGCGCACCGAAAGGCATCCTCACGCGCACCTTTTTCGTCTCCGAGGATCTGCTGACCATGGACGATCCGCCTCCAGCGAGTGCTGCGGACCCATTTGCAGCCGCACCCGCCGCCGCGGCACCAGCGCCTGAGCCCAGGCTCACCGTGCGCCTCACGGCGATGGATATTCTGAAGTCCAAAGGCATCCCCTTCCCCGAAGGCTCCGCCGCCACCTACACCGCCAGCACAGGCGAACTGCTCGTGCGCAACACCGCGGAGAACATGCGTCTCATTGAGGAACTCATCACCAGCCGCCGTCACTACGCAGCCCGCACGCTCACCACCACACTTCATCTCATTGAAGCCGATGCGGTCACGCTGCGCCAGATCGAGCGGCAGACCGCTGCCATCACCGATCACGGCGCGGCTTGGAAAGTCATCGAGCAGGCGGTGGCCGAAGGCCGCGCTCGCATCCTCCAGAGCGTTTTCAGCGAGGGAAAGGGAGGCCTGCGAAGCACTTTCTCAAATGGCAGCGAGTACATGTTTTCCATCGGCACCGATGGATCTGCCGGCACGGTCGTCGGCCACAACGTGCCCGATTCAAAGGAAGGTGAAAAGACCGTGCAGGTGAGCCAGCTCAGCGTGGTCGAGGACTCGCCGCCGCGCTTCAGCTCCTCGGTGGAGATGCGGAAAGTGGGCCTTGAGTTTGAATACGAGCCCACCATCAGCCCGGACGGCAGGCTCATTGAGATGAACTACCATCTCACCTACGACTACGCGCCGCCCTCGCTGATCGCGACCCCGTCACCGAAGGACGACAAGCTCATCCGCCCGCTCGACCGCCGTCATCGCTTCCATCAGGCCAACCTCACCTCCGGCACCACGATGGCACACGGCACCCAGCGCCTGCTCGGCATCTGGAAACCCGAGGGCAAGCCCGAGTTCGACGACGGCTCTAAGCTCCAAGCAGCTTTCCTGCGCGTCGATATTGTGCCAGTCGAGCGGTGAGTGCCAGGTGAGGACATTCTTCAGGCGGAGGGAGATTTTCCTGCTGGCGGGAGCCAAGGGCTCAGTGCTTAATGCTCAGTCATTCCATTCGCCCTTCACTGAGCACTGAGAACTGAGCACTTTATCGCCATGTCGCTTCGCACCGTCCTTTGCAGCCTCCTCCTCGCTTCTACCGCTCTCGCGGCAGAAACGAAGGCGCCGGACATCACGCAGAATGGCATCCAGACCGCTTTTCGCGTGCTTCAGCGGGAGTACATCCGCAGTGGCGATCTCACTTTGGACGAGTTGAACCGCGCCGCGTTGCATGGGCTGCTCGAGCGCCTGCAATTTGGCGCGGAACTTGTGGCCCGCACAGACGATGCGAAGCAGGCCGATGCGGGCGGTGTGCAGGCAGAGACACTGCGGCCCGGCATCGCGCTTCTGCGGCCCAAGGCCTTCCGCAAGGAGGAGATCGCCGCGATGGAGCAGCACCTGGCGAAGTTCGTGAAGGACGGAGCCAAGCACCTCATCCTCGATCTTCGTGCTCCGGCCGCTCCGGGGGATTTCGATGTCGCCGCGGCCATGCTCGGGCTGTTTGTGCCGGAAAATGACGTGCTCTTCAAAACTCGCCAGATGACCGATTCGAACACGGAGGTCCTGCGCAGTGATCGTGAGCCTTTGTGGAAGGCCTCGTTGCTCGTCTTGATCGATGGCGACACCTGCAACGTCGGCGAGGCCGTCGCGGCCGTGCTGCGGCAGCGCAAACAAGCCCTCCTCATCGGCGCCCCCACCCGCGGTGCTGCGGTGCGCTACGAAACCATTCCCGTCGATACAAACTGGTCGCTGCGGTTTGCCCGTGCCGAGGTGCTGCTGCCGGATGACAGCTCCATTTTCCAAAAAGGCCTCGCACCTGATTTTCCGATCCAACTCGCCGAAAAGACCAAGCGGCTCTTTTTTGATCCGGAGAACAAAACTCGCCCCGCCACCACGATCACCGACACACCGCGCGTGCGCTTCAACGAGGCCGCGCTCGTCGCCGGCACGAATCCCGAGCTCGACTCCTACATCCGCCGTTCCGCGGGCGAGCCGCTTCCGGAGGACCAGCCCAAGCCTCGCGACACGGTGCTGCAGCGCGCCGTCGATTTCCTCATCACCAGCGACCACCTCCAGGCCGCCAAGATCAACTGGAGCCAGAAGCTCCCGCCGGAGCCGCCTGCTCCGAAAGCCGTTCCCGTGAACGAATGAGCCCCACCGCCCCGCTCCCGCCGCTGACCTTTGCCATCCCCGACAAGGTCGAAACCCAGGTCACGATCCAGAACGTGCTCTGTGACCGCACCTGCCACGCCACGCTGCCGAATGGCAAGGTCGTCGTCGCCTTCATCGACGCCAAAAATCCGCGTTTTCCCCTCGTGGAAGGCTCCGTGATGCGCGTCCGCATGGACGTGGCCGATTTCTCGCGGGCGGAGCTGCTGGGCTGAGGAGGAACCGGCGGCCAAACAGGTTGCGGCAAGGCACGGGAAGTGCTTTTTCGAAGCTGCCGCACCACTCCAACCCTTCATCACTCCATCCATCTTGCATGAGCCACTGGGATCGCTTTCAGAAGTACTTCGTCCGTTACCCGCAGATCGGTTTTTCCATCGACATCAGCCGCATGGGCTTCGAGGACAGCCTGTTCACGAAAATGGCGGGCAAGATCGACCATGCGTTCAAGGCCATGAAGGAGCTCGAGGCTGGTGCCATCGCCAATCCGGACGAAAAGCGCATGGTGGGCCACTACTGGCTGCGTGATTCGAAACTCGCTCCGGATGCCTCGATCAAAAAAGAGATCGACGAGACGCTGGAGGCCACGCTGAAGTTTGCCGAGGACGTGCATGCCGGGGCGATCAAAGCTGCCAATGGCCAGAAGTTCACCCGCTTGCTCGTGGTGGGCATCGGCGGTTCCGCGCTCGGCCCGCAACTGGTGGCGCATGCCATCACGCCGGCGAATCCACCGATGGCGATCTCATTCTTCGACAACACCGACCCGGACGGCATGGATCGCGTGCTGGCGGAGATCGGCGATGGGCTTGCCACGACGCTGACGCTGGTCATTTCCAAATCCGGCGGCACCAAAGAGACGCGCAACGGGATGCTGGAAGCCGGGGCGGCCTATCAAAAGGCCGGGCTCGACTTTGCAAAGCACGCTGTGGCCGTGACCGGTCTCGACAGCGAGTTGGACAAGCACGCGGTGAAGCAAGGCTGGCTGGCCCGTTTCCCGATGTGGGACTGGGTGGGCGGCCGCACCAGCGTGATGAGCGCCGTGGGCACCATCGCAGCCGCGCTGCAAGGCGTCGATGTGCGCCAGTTCCTGGCCGGTGCCGCGGCGATGGATGCGGAGACGCGGGCCCGTCCGGCTCGCGAGAACGCGGCGATGCTGCTGGCGCTGATGTGGCACCATGCAGGCGGTGGCAAAGGCCTGAAAGACATGGTCGTGCTGCCTTACAAGGACCGTCTCGTGCTCTTCTCAAAGTATCTCCAGCAGCTCGTGATGGAGAGCCTCGGCAAGGAGCATGATCTGAATGGTGCCGTGGTGAATCAAGGTGTGGCCGTGTATGGCAACAAGGGTTCCACGGATCAGCACGCGTATGTGCAGCAGCTCCGCGACGGCGTGAACAACTTCTTCGCCACCTTCATCGAGGTGCGGAAGGCCCGTGACGCGGCCCCGCTCGAGGTCGAGCCCGGCTTCAATAGCGGCGACTACTTGCAGGGCTTCCTGCGCGGCACGCGGAAGGCGCTGTCCGACAAAGGCCGCGAAAACATCACGCTGAGCATCGAGGAGGTCAGTGCCTTCACGCTGGGCCTGCTCGTGGGGCTTTTCGAGCGGGCGGTGGGCTTTTACGCCAGCCTCGTGAACATCAACGCCTACCACCAGCCCGGCGTGGAGGCCGGCAAGAAGGCCGCGACGGACTTCCTGAAGCAACTCGCCCAGGTGCGTGGCACCCTCGCCGCCTCGAAGGAGCCTCTCGGTGCCGCCGAAGTGGCCGCCAGTCTCGGCATCGACGCGGAGGACGCCTTCCACATGCTCACCCATCTGGCTGCAAATGGTTCGGCGAAGGTCGTGGAGCAGGCGGGGGCGCCGGCGGGCGACCGATTCATCGTATCCTGACAAATCCGCGATTGCATGGGCGGGAGCGCCGTCCTAAACATCCGGCCAGTTTTCCTGACGCACCCGCCCGGCACATCCACCCTCCATGGACACAAGCAAATTCCCCATCGAGTATCAGATCGCCTGCATCGTGCTGACGGCCCTCTTTTTGTGGTCGTTCAGCGTGGCGCGGGAGCCGCGTGGCTGGAGGCGGCTCTTCCAGAGCATGTTCTCCAAATCGGACAATTTCTCGGTGAACAAGAACAAGGTCATCGACGAGTCCCTCAAGCGTTACGGCATCCTGGTTGCCATGGCCATCCTAGTGGCGGATGTGTCCTGTTTTGTGCTGATGGTGACGTATCCCCTGCGGATGAAGGAAGTCACACAGGAACAACGCGAGCGCCAGATGGAGATCGACAAGATTGAGGAAACCGGGCGTGGCACTTCGCTGCCTAATTGATCATGTTTTGCGTCTGACCCTCACCACCATCGTGTCCGCGATGAGGTCGTGCAGGCAGCGGTGATCCGCCCGGAATATGCACAGGATGTCGAAGAGCTGGATGCCGACGCCCACGTAGGAGATCGAGCCCAGCACGGACATGACAAAGGATCGAAGAAGCACGGCGCGCACGAAGCCGGCTGGCACGCCGCTTTGGAACATGACAATCTGGATGCCGGTGAGCCACTTGCCGATGGACTGGCCGCGCATCGACAGCATCACCACGTTCACCAGCGTGATGGCTATGAAGGCCCAGGCGGCGCTCTGGAACAGCTCCGGCTGCTCCTGCATCAGACGGGTGAGGTCATCCATCGTCTTGAGTTCGTGGCCGTCGAGGTTAGTCATTGCCAGATACACCACAGGCAGCAGCGTGAGGCTGTCCACCAGCCAGGCCACGAAACGCTGCGACCGGCTCGCCAGATTCCACTCACCGGCCATGTGCTGGGCGGGCAGGGGAGGGGGCTGTCCTGCTGGTGCGTCGGGCTCCGCCGGAGGAGCAAAATGAGTCGAGAGCGGCTCCCAGTCCTTCATGCCAGGCTCCCAGCACAGGTCGCCTGGCTGGAACTGCCCGTTCCGCAGCCCGGCGCTGATGTCGAGGTCGCTGAATTCGCCCAGTGGTTCGCTCTCCCGAGCGACGTGATACTTCATGCCGCCAGCTAAGGCCGCGTTTGAAATCAGGCAAGGATTCTTGCCTCCGCCCTGCTGCTCGCCTAATCGAAAGCGCCCCCATGCGCACCATCCTCCGCGTCTTTTCCTACCTCAAACGCTACCCCGGCATGGCCGTGGCGCAGATCGGCTGCGCTGTCGGCGGCACGCTCATGGTTCTCGTGCTGCCCTCTGTCACCCGCGAGATCATTGATGTGACCATTCCCGCGCAAGCCTGGGAGCGTCTGGCCCCCTCGGCGATGCTCGTGCTCGGCGCTTTCGTGCTGCAGAATCTCTTCAATTCGCTGCGCATCCGGCTGAACAACAGCTTCGAGCAAAAAGTCATCTACGACCTGCGCAGTGATCTCTACGAGCGCCTTCAGCGCCTGCCGCTGCGCTGGTTCGACAACCGCCCCACCGGTGACATCATGACCACCGTCTCCGAGGACATCCCTGCTGTCGAGCGTGTGCTCATCGACGGCATCGAGCAGGGCCTCGTGGCCGTGCTGCAAATCGTCATCGTGGCCGGTTTCATGTTCTATGCCGATGCCACGCTCGCGTGGACGGCCATGCTGCCGATGCCGTTTTTAGCTCTCGGGGCCGTTTTATATACCAAAAGCGCCCGCGACCGGCATCGCAAGGTCCGCACGGCCTCCAGTGGCATGAACTCGCTCCTCCATGACAACGTCAGCGGCATGCGCCAGATCAAGGCCTATGCCATGGAGAAGGAGGAGCATGCCCGCTTCAATGAGAGCTCCGGTGCCCTCAAGGATGCCACGCTACATCTCATGCATGTCTGGTCCATTTACCGCCCCAGCATGGCGCTGATGAAGGACATGGGCACGCTCATCGTCCTCTGGTTCGGAGCCCGTGCCATCATGCATGGCAACATGAAGCCGGGTGACCTGACCGCCTTCCTGCTGCTGGCCCGCCTCTTTTACGATCCCGTCGAGCAGCTCCACAGCCTGAACCAGATGATCCAAGCCGGTCGCGCCGCTGGCGAGCGGGTGTTTGGCATCATGGATGCCGAGGAGGAGCACGGCATCGACGACGGCCTCACGCTGACGAACGTCAAAGGCCACATCCGCTACGACAACGTCGGCTTCAGCTACACCGGCAAGCTGCCCACCGTTCACGGCATCATCATTGATGCGCAGCCCGGGCAGACCATTGCTCTCGTCGGACCCACCGGCGCGGGAAAATCCACGCTCATCAACCTTCTCACCCGCTTTTACGAGCACGACGAGGGCTCGCTGACCATCGACGGCACCCCGGTGAAAAGCATCAGCAAGGCCAGCCTGCGCCGCCAGATCGGCTACGTCACCCAGGAGAGCTTCCTCTTCAACGGCACCGTGCGTGACAACCTCCTCATCGGCAAACGTGATGCCACCGAAGACGAGCTCTGGAGCGTGCTGGAGAGCGCCAACGCCTCCGAATTCGTCCAACGCCTGCCCCAGCAGCTCGACACGCACGTCGGCGAGCGTGGCATCAAGCTCTCCGTCGGCGAAAAGCAGCGCATCAGCATCGCCCGCGCCCTGTTGCGCAATCCGCCCATCCTGCTGCTCGACGAGGCCACCGCCAGCGTGGACACTGAGACGGAGCGGCAGATCCAGGAGGCGCTCGAACGCCTCATGAAGCAGCGCACCAGCTTCGTCATCGCCCACCGCCTCAGCACCGTGCGCAATGCCGACCGCATCTACGTCCTCGAGCACGGCCGCATCACCGAGCAGGGCACGCACGACGAGCTCATCGCCGCCGGCGGCCTCTACGCCGACCTCTGCCGGAAGTCGCTCATCGGACCTTCTTGAGTACACGATGAAACATTCGTGATTGCCAGCGGAGCGCCGGGTGCTCTAGAACGTCCTCCAGCCACGGCATGCAGCCCACCTCGTCGCAACTCGTCTTCAATCCGACTCCGGAAGCCTTCGCGGTGGGCGTGGCGTTTGTCGTGGCCGTGGCGGGTCTCGCCTTCATGGCGTGGCGACGCAGCGGATGGCGGCCCATCATCGGATGGTTGGAGCTTTTGCGGGTGATCACCGCGGTCGCCCTCGCGATCACGCTGCTGCAGCCGGAGTGGATGGAGACCTTCAAACCGCAGACGCGGCCTGTCTTGGCTGTGCTGGCGGATGTGTCGGGCTCGATGAGCACCAAAGACGTGATTCGCGGCCAGGAAGCCATCGCCCGCGAGGAACTCGTGAAGCCGCTGAGCGACGAAAAACTCTGGTTGAAGCTCAAAGAGCGCATGGACGTGGTCATCGAGCCCTTTTCGCCTGCCACCACCGATGGCACGGACATTCACGCGGCCCTGCTCGGCGTGCTGGAGAAGCTGCCGAACCTCAAATCCGTCGTGTTGATCAGCGATGGCGATTGGAACACCGGATCACCGCCTTCCCAAGCCGCCACGCGGCTGCGCATGCGTGAGGTGCCGGTGTTTACGGTGCCCGTCGGCACGGAGACACGGCTGCCGGATGTCGAGTTGAGCAGCTTCGACGTGCCCACCTTTGCCGTGGCAGGAAAGCCGCTGCGCATTCCTTTCGTCATCGACAGCTCGCTGCCGCGTGACGAGGTCGTGGTGCTCGAAATGAAATCGACGAGCGGCGAGATCCTCACCAAAGAGGTCACGCTGCCCGCGATGAGCCGTTTTCAGGATGCCATCGCGTGGAAACCGGAAAAACCCGGCGAGGTGAAGCTCACGCTCACGATTCCGAAGACGCCGAACGAACGCTATCCCGAAAACAACACGCAGCAAGCACCTCTCAGCGTGCGCAAAGAGCAGCTCAAGGTGCTGGTGATCGAGTCCTTCCCACGCTGGGAGTATCGCTACCTGCGCAATGCCCTCGAACGCGATCCCGGCGTCGAGGTGAACTGCCTGCTGCTGCATCCAGGCCTCGGTAAAATGGGAGCAGGCAGTGGTTATCTCGACAAATTTCCGAAGGACGAGGAGCTGACGAAGTTTGATGTGATCTTCCTTGGCGATGTCGGCACGCAGAAAGGCCAGCTCACCGCCGAGCAATGTGCCGCGCTGCAAAAACTCGTGCGGGACCAAGCGGGTGGCCTTGTCTTCATGCCCGGCTTCCACGGCTTCCAGGCCTCGCTGCAAGAAACACCGCTCGCCGATCTGCTGCCGGTGGTCTGGGATGCTACACAGCCTCGCGGCTGGGGCTCGACCGCACCGGGCAAGTTTGCCCTCACCGAGGCCGGCATGCGCAGTCTTTTGACCAAGCTCGAAGACACCGATGAGGCCAGCGCCCGCGTGTGGAGCACGCTGCCGGGCTTTCAATGGTATGCGCCCGCTCTTCGGGCGAAGGCCGGGAGCGAGGTGCTCGCCATTCACGGCAGTGAGTCGAATCAATTTGGCCGCGTGCCGCTCATCGTCACCAAGACCTACGGCGCGGGCAAAATCCTCTTCATGGGCACCGATGGGGCGTGGCGCTGGCGCAAAGGGGTGGAGGACAAATATCACTACCGCTTCTGGGGTCAGGTGGTGCGCTGGATGGCCTATCAACGCAACATGAGCAGTGGCGATAAGATGCGCCTCTTCTACTTGCCTGATCGTCCTCGCACTGGCGATGTGCTCACGTTGAATGCGAACGTCATGAGCGTCACCGGCGAGCCGCTGCGCGAAGGTGCGGTGATCGCCCAGATCGAATCTCCAAGCGGTAAAGTCAGCAGCGTGCGCCTTCTTCCTGCGGGCGAGGAAGCCTGGGGTCTCTTCAACGGCACTTTCACGCCGAATGAGCCCGGCGAGCACGTCGTCGAACTCAGCTGCGCCGAGGCCGGATCGCGTTTGGAGACCAAAATCTCCATCCAAGGCACCAGCCGCGAAAAACGCGGCCAACCGGCCCGCGTCGATGGTTTGAAGGAGATCGCCCAATTCACCAAAGGAGCCGTTTTGGATGCCACCAAGCCTCAAAGCATCGTCGATGCCATCGCCGCTATTCCCGAGGCTGCTTTTCAAGAACGCCGCCTGCCGCTTTGGGCGCATCCTGCCTGGGCGGGAGTGCTCGTTGTTCTTATGGGCCTCTTTTGGGTGGGGCGAAAGGCAGCGGGTGTGTTTTGAGGCCTACGATTGTGATTCGCCCGCCAGCCGCAAGGCGTCTTGTAGATGCTTCTCGCTCAGAAAGAATCCCGCTTCTTCACGCAAGCGCCTCAGCACCGCGCGAACATCAGATACAAGCCCTCGGTTTTTGGCCTGGATCAAGACACCCAAGATGCCTGAAAAACAGAGTCCGAGTTCTGCCGCCACCTGACGCCCTTTTCGCTCGTCGATGAGCAGAAGATCAGCCTGCAACTCAAGCACCAAGGCGATGGCGTCGCTCTCGCCTGGATCGAGCGAGGCATTGGGAAGCCATGCTTTTAGCGGTCTGCCGGGCGGGTGGATTTGAATGAAGTTCGGGAAAATAAGGCTCGAAAAGCGAGGATAGGCGATGGCCGCCCTTTCGAACTCATCACGCACGGACTGGGGTGCTGCCACCGTGCCGTAGAGCTGCCAGAGAAGGTCCTCCTCGGCAACACGGCACAGATTAAGCAGCACGGAGGTGTCCGCGACAACGATCATGCCGCCTTGAGCGAAGCCAGGTTTGTCATGTCCTGCGCCAGCATCTCATCGGTGTAGCTGGAGATGTGGCGATCTGCCAGGGCGGCCTGGAACTGGAAAAAATCCACGCCCGCAAGGGCTGCCGCCGCGAGTTTGCTAAGAGCGCCGCGTGCAAACATGGAGCATGCCATGTCGAGCCGGGCCTCATCGGCGGTGATTTCCTGGCAGCGAGTGTCGTCAGGGAGCTGGAGAGTCAGTGTCATGGGCTGAAAATGCTCTCAAAAGGCGCGGAAGCAAATCCCAAGCCGGTTTGGCGGTGTCCGCTCAGAACCGCAAAATGTACTCGCCTTCTTTTTGGCGGTTGAGGCGGTCGCGGGACATCAGCTCGAGGTAGGTGTCGTCCTTTTCGAGCCAGTCTTTGCGGCGGAGGAGCTTGTCTCGCTCTTGGGCGAGGCTGTCACGCTGGTGTTTGAGCTGCTCCAGCTTGTCCCGCATGGCCGTCTGGGCGTCGAGCGGGTTGTGGAAGACCACGAGGATCACCGGGGCCACGAGCAGCAGAAGGATAAACTTCGCCACCCGCAGGAGGACACGCGCCCAGTGCTCCAGGTTGCCCTGGGGCAGGTCGGCGCGTGTCACTCGGAGTTTCATGGGCGTGCGGATCAGGCCTTCACCTTCATGCGGCCGCCGTAGATGGCGGTATCGCCGAGCTGCTGCTCGATGCGAAGGAGCTGGTTGTATTTCGCGATGCGGTCGCTGCGGCTCATGGAGCCGGTCTTGATCTGGCCGCAGTTCGTGGCGACGGCGAGATCGGCGATGGTGTAATCTTCGGTTTCACCGGAGCGGTGGCTCATGACGGCGGTGTAGCCGTGGCGGTGGGCGAGATCGACGGCGTCGAGCGTCTCGGTGAGGGAGCCGATCTGGTTCACCTTCACGAGGATGGAGTTCGCGGTCTTCTGGTCGATGCCCTTCTGGAGGAACTTCACGTTCGTGACGAAGAGGTCGTCACCCACGAGCTGCGTGGTGGCGCCGAGCTTGTCGGTGAGCACCTTCCAGCCGTCCCAGTCGTTTTCAGCGCAGCCGTCTTCGATGGAGATGATCGGATACTTCTTCTTCAGGCCGGCGTAGTAGGCGACGAGCTCCTCGGAGGTCAGCTCGCGCTTGTCGCTCTTCTTGAAGACATACTTTTTCTTCTTCTTGTCGTAGAACTCGGAGGAGGCCACGTCGAGAGCGAAGGCGATGTCCTTGCCGATCTTGTAACCGGCCTTTTCCACGGCTTGGGAGATCACTTCGAGGGCGTGGTCGGCGCTCTTCAGCGTGGGGGCGAAGCCGCCTTCGTCACCGACGGCGGTGTTCAGGCCGAGGTCGTGAAGGATTTTCTTGAGGGAGTGGAACACTTCCGCACCATAGCGAAGGGCTTCCGAGAAGGTCGGTGCGCCGACGGGCATGATCATGAACTCCTGGAAGTCGATCGGAGCATCGGAGTGGGCACCACCGTTGATGATGTTCATCATCGGCACAGGCAGGACCTTCGCGTTCGGGCCGCCAACATACTTGTAAAGAGGCTGGCCGAGGGTGGTGGCAGCCGCTTTGGCGATGGCGAGGGAGGCACCGAGGATGGCGTTTGCGCCGAGTTTGGACTTCGTGGGCGTGCCGTCGATGGCGAGCATGGCCTTGTCCAGACCGACCTGATCGGAGGCATCGCAACCGACGAGCGCATCGGCGATGGCACCATTCACGGCGGCGACGGCTTTCTTCACGCCTTTGCCGAGGAAGCGCTTCTTGTCGCCGTCACGCAGCTCAAGAGCCTCGTGTTCGCCAGTGGAGGCACCGGAGGGGACGGCCGCACGACCGACGGCTCCACTTTCGAGGAGTACATCCACTTCGACAGTGGGGTTGCCGCGGGAGTCGATGATTTCGCGGCCGATGACCTGAGCGATGAGGAGGTCTGACATGAGTTCTGAATTAATTAAGTTTGGTTAATAAGCGGGGCTTTTTCAAGAAAGGATTCTGGAAAATCCTCCGGAGGAGGGCGGTCCATACACCGCTCCCCGCCCCGTGCAAGCAGCAGGGCGGGAGCCAGAATAGGAGGCTTTTGCCGGACTGCCTTTTTGCTGTCCAAAATGTCCGCCGGGGCGACTTTCCATGATTGTATGCCTGAAACCGACCGCACCCAGGAGTTCCTCGAACTGCTCACGCACCATGACCGGGCGCTGGGGGTGTATGTCTATAGCCTCGTGCAGGACCCGCACGATGCCGATGACATCCTCCAGCAGACGAAAATGATCCTCTGGCGCTGTTTTGACCAGTTTGAGACCGGCACGCACTTTCTGGCCTGGGCACGAAAAACGGCTTTTCATCAGGTGCTGACCTATCGCCGGCAAAAGAAGCGCGAGGCCACGCCGCTGAGCGATGATATTCTGGAGTTGCTTCACGACGAGGTGGCAAAGCTCAGCGACAGCTCTGATCGCCGCCGCGATGCGCTGCGATCCTGCGTGGCGAAGCTCCCTGCGGCCCACCGGCAGCTTGTGACGCTGCGCTACTATGAAGACATGGAGATTGATGGCGTGGCGGAGCGCATCCGCAGCACGGCCGGTGCCGTTTACCGGGCGCTCAGTCGCATCCGCATGAGCCTGCTGACCTGTGTGGAGAAAGAACTGAAACTGGAAGGAGCCGAAGCATGAAACCCGCAGATCAATTTCGTCTTTTGGAGCTGTCTGAACGCTACGCGGACCAAAAACTGACGCCGGAGGAAGTCGCTGCCCTTGAAGCCGAGCTTCGCGATTCGCCCGAGTCGCGTGCCTTCTTTGCGAAGGCGCTGCACCAGCGGGCGGAGTTATGTTTTGATGACTCGTGGCATGCGCCGTCAGTGGAAGTGAAATCCACATCGAGGCCTGTCTGGTGGCGTTATGTGGCGACGGCCGCGGCCGCGGCCTGCATGACCTTTGCGCTCGTGTGGCTGCAAACCAGCCGGGATGGCAGTGTGGCGACCTTGATACGTGCCCAGCAATGCCAGTGGGCGGGAAGCAGCCTGCCGACCGTGGAGGGAGCTCGCTTGAAGCCCGGCATGCTCGATTTGATCGAAGGTCTCGCCGTGCTGCGATTCGACAGCGGCGCGGAACTCGTCCTCGAAGCACCAGCGACGGTCGAAGTGCTCGACGCGATGAATTGCAAACTGCGTCGCGGCACGCTGGTGGCCGAGGTGCCGCCTCAAGCCAAGGGTTTCAGCATCGACACCAAAGACGCGAAGGTCATCGACTGGGGCACGAAATTCGGCGTGAGCGCCGATGACGATGGCAAGTACATGGTCCGTGTGATTGAAGGCCTCGTTGAAGTGGAGGACAAGCACTCGCCCGGCTCCCAAAAGCTCGAAAAAGGCCAGGGCGTGGATCGTGGCTGGACACGCAGCCAGCTTCAGCCTGCCGTTGGAGACATGCCTGAGCCAAGCCGCTGGCAGCCCGCGACCGTCATGGATGCCGGCGATGGCTGGCAGGCCATCACCACCGCGTTTGGTCGCGGCCGTGACAGCTACATCCAGTCCGGCTCGAAGCCCACGCCGGAGTTTGGCAAGCATCCCTTTGTCCGCGTGAAGTGGACCACGCGGAAGCCGGAACTGAATCGCAAGGGCTACCTAGCCTTCGATTTGAGCCAGTTCTCCGGCCGCCAGATTGAGGACGCGGAGCTCGTGCTCACCATCGAGCCCAGCGAGCTAGGTTTTGCCAGCTTCGTGCCGGACAGCACCTTCGCCGTGTATGGCGTGATCGATGAAAAAGAAGACACCTGGGCCGAGGGCGACCTCTCCTGGCAAAACGCTCCGGCGCATGATCCATCGCTGGCTGCGTTCAACATGCCGGTGGCATCCAAAGTGAAGCTCCTCGGCAAGTTTGAGATCGCCCAGGGCATCAACCGCGGCACCCGTCAGCTTCGCGGCAAGGCGCTCGCTGAGTTCCTCGCCGCCGACACGAATCAAATCGCCACGCTCATTCTCTGCCGTGAGACGGACGAGACGGCAGACAGCGGCCTCGTGCATGCCTTTGCCACCAAAGAGAACGGCACACGCTCCGCACCGGTGCTTCGCGTGAAGGTGAAGTGAGTGGGGTGACTGGCTTTATCATTGAACCCTGGCCGGTTGCAAAACTTCACAAAAGCCATTCGCTTTCCCACATTCGTTAGCCCACTGCCTTGGTTGGCAAGCGAATAGGGGCAAGCGAATGATGTCGTTGAAACCTGGGAATAGGCTTCGCAACTGCCCCCACATCATTTACCAACCTCCATCACGCCGCTGCCTTCCGGGCCTCGGTGATGAGGTTCATGAAAAGCTCACGCTGCTCGGCCAGAGCGGCCACGATGTCGCCATCGGGGAGTTTGGCGGCTTCGAGGCAGACGTGGCCTTCGTAATCCGCCTCGACGAGCAGCTTGGCGAGCTTTGCGAAGGGATAATTCGGCGCGAGGCTCACAC
>JBKCXA010000653.1:0-9147 GCA_046316935.1 Prosthecobacter sp. | reverse complement strand
GAGCGATTCGAGAACCGTCAAACCGGGGAGGGCCGAGCATGAAGATACTCACCGCTTATAGCCTGCCACCACGGGAGGAAACTCTCGTCACGCTTTTTGATGACCAGACCGTCGAGATCAGTCAGACTTCCGCCCTAGGAGAAGTCGAGCGTGTCCGCATTGACACCTGGGACTTGGATGAGCTCATTGACCTGCTGGACATGGTGCGGCGCTACAAGCCGCCCGCGGCAGAAACTCCGCCAGCGGCTCCGAAAGCTGTCTCGGAGATCATGCACGCGGAACCCGCAAAAAAGAAGGGGCCGCCCGCCGCAGACTGAAGTTCAACCAAACCCGAAACACAAAACCCGGCGCACCTTGGCGGCGCATCCGGGCTGTGGCTTTGAAGCAGTGTGGTAGCTCCTTCATGCCATCGCCAGCGGTGCCGCGCAAGCGCGTGCTGACTACACCCGCTGCGATGAACGTGAAGTATATCCGCTTTCCTCTGTGGGCGCTGGCCTACGGCAAAAACGCTGGTGACCGGATGCGCACGCTGCTGCGCTGGGCTGTGATACAGACCGGCCGCGATGGCGTGGCAGCATATCACCGGGATGGCAGAAGCTCGCGCCTCGACAAGCTGACAGAACCGGATGAGTCCTGCGACTTTGAGGACGGCGAGGCGTGGGCGCTGGGCTGCGAGATTCTAGGCGTGAACGAGAAGGTGGTGAAGGTGACGGAGTGCCTGAGATGCCATGCCGAGCTGGAGAAGTTCATCGACGCGATGAACAACCAATGCGGCAGAGAAAAAACGTCCCGGTGCTGGGTGATGCTGCCGACCGCATGGTTTTGGCGGGCCTACAATCCGGCCTGCGGGTGCAAGGTCGATGATCCGCTGCCGTGGGACCGCTTCACCGTGCTCTGTGCCATCAAGTCGAAGGTCGGAGATGGTGGCTGGGGTGATACGGGCGGCATGGCGACGGTGACGTGGCCGGAGATTCAGCGGCGGAGCCTGGGCTATCTGACACAGGCCGACATGGTAAACTGCCTGCCACTGCGGCAGGACGGAGCCAAACCCTACAGCCGCGATGTGATCCGCAACCGATCAAAGCGCATCCGCGCGGACGAGATGCTGCGGAGCTACACGCCGCGAGTGCCGGGGCCATCCACGGGCAAGGCGCTGCCGGTGGCCTACGGTTATGGCGTCAGCGAGATGAAGCTGATCGAGTGGGCGGAGAGACGCTGGTGGAAAAGGGCCGGCGGCGTGCGCGGTAAACTGCGAGCGATGCAGGAACGACAGGCAGCGCTGGCACGCCAAATCAGACAGGAACAGCGGCAAAGCCAGGCCGCGCATGCCCGACCACCAGCACAAGCCAATGGAAACCGCCCCCGAAACCCCACACACGACCCCGCAGATCACCCCACTGATGCCCCCACACACGGCCCCACAGTAATGGTAGCTGGTAATGGAAGCCCTCAATGGAAGCTCGCAATCAGGGCCGGAGCCGCTTCGCGCTCCAGCCCGGCGGTTTTTCCTGACTCTCTGAATCCCGGAGATAAAAGAATGGGGGCCGGGACGGGACACAGACATTCACCATCCAGCCTTGCGCCACTTTGACAGCCTTGTTACGCTCTCTGCCATGAAAACGCTCATCACCTGCCTGTGCCTTGTTGCTGCCGCCTTCATCTTTGCCGCTGACAACACGCCCCCGAGCCCAGAGGGAACACAGGTGGGCCGCTACCAGATCGCTGCTGGCACGTTGCCGGGCGTTCAGACGGCCCCGGGCATCACCACAGCCCCAATCACCACGACGATGCGCATCGACACTGTGACGGGCCGCGTGTGGCAACTCCAAGCCGTGCCCCTGATCGTCCAAGGCACGACCATCCCCGTGCATACTTGGATCGAGTGCAACGAGATCAACGGCCAGCTCTACGGCAAAGCGCTGGAAAGCATGCAGACCAAATAGACACCCATGGAAGCTGGCACGATTTTATCTTCCGACATGACCTGAGATCGGAGATAGTCAGCGGAATGCCAGAGCCCCCTTTTCTTTTTTGGCGCGGCGGAGGCTAGGGGAAGGATCAAAGGAGGAGAACCGACTCCGAAGCCATCCACGGCGGTTTCTGTGGGCGCAGGAGCGCATACGAGAGTCCGCGTGAAATGAATGTGGCAACGTCACACCGGAGACAAGCAGGCCGGGCGGTTCTATCCGCTGCCGTAGTATCGGAGTGCCGGGCACTGTGAAGCAGTCCGAGCGGATAATGTGGTGCAAGTCGGGCGGGCAATAGCGTGCTGGGTGGTCGGCGGACTGGCGGAATGGGTTTCAGGCATGGGAAAATCTCCCGAATGGCGGTCGGGTTTCAAAAACCACCGGCTCGGCGAATCCGCTTACAATCCGCTTATTTTGGGGCTTTTGGTGCCTTTTCGTGCTTTCCGGTGCTTTTGCCTGAATTTTGACCGGTGACGCTGGAAGCCTTGATTTTAGGGCCTTCCAGCGATTTCTAAGTGGAGCCAACAGTCGGAATTGAACCGACGACCGGCGGTTTACAAAACCGCTGCTCTACCGCTGAGCTATGTTGGCCTATCTTTTCGGGCCGCGAGACTAGCCGCAGTCGATGATTCGGCAAATGGATTTCCACCTTGGCGGCACTTCGTGGCGTGCTAGCAATGCGGCGCATGCTTTCCCTCGTTTTTGCCACGTCCAATGCCCACAAGACCCAGGAAGTCCGCGCGATGCTGCCGGGCTTTGAGATATCCGACCTTCGCGATCATCCCGGCCTGACGCTGCCGGAGGAGACAGGCGAGACCTTTGAAGCGAATGCAATCATCAAGGCGGCGGGCGGCAGCGCTCATCTGCCGGGCGTGCTGGTGCTGGCGGATGATTCCGGGCTCGAAGTCGATGCCCTGAACGGTGCTCCGGGTGTGCGATCGGCCCGCTACTCGGGCGAGAAGGCGACGGATGCGAGCAATCGCGAGAAATTGAAGACGGAGCTGGGCAAGCTGACGCCGGAGGGGCCTATCACGGGACGTTTTCGCTGCTGCATGGCCTTGGTGAAGGATGGCAAAACGCTGCATGTGACTCATGGCACGGTCGAGGGCACGCTGAGGCTTCAAGAGCAGGGTGAGGGTGGTTTTGGCTATGATCCGCTTTTCACGCCGGAGGGCTTTACGGACACGTTTGGTGTTTTGCCGGCGGAAACGAAAAACAGCCTCAGTCATCGCGCCCGGGCACTGGCGAGCATGAAGGCATGGATGGAGGCGAATCTGTGAAGCGTGCCTGGATAGTGCCTGCGTTGCTTCTGAGTGCCTGCGTGGCACCGCTGCCTCCTCAGCCTGTTTTTCAAGAACCTGCGCCACCGCCTCCGGCGATGCCGGTCGAGGCTCCGCCGGACTTCACGCCGGCACCAGAGGCCCCGATGGATTCACCGGCGACGAACCGGCGCGTGCGTCCGCTGATGGGCGGGCAGGCTTGGCTGCATGAATTCGAGGCGGGTGGCGCGGCGTGGCAGGTGGTGGTGTTTGATGCACGGCACAACACGCTGAGTGTGGTGGATCAACCGGACTCGTGGGGCGGTGGCGGAGCGATTGATGACGTGCTCGATGGCGCGGGCGCGATCGCAGGCGTGAACGGCGGCTTCTTCTCGACGAGCTTTGAGCCGCTGGGCTTGATGATCGCAAAGGGTCGGCGCATCGGCGCATGGCAGGCGAACAAGCTGCTGACGGGCTCGCTGGCGGTTTCACAAGGCTCGCCGCGACTCGTTTGGAACGCGGAGGGACGTCGCGAAGCGGGCGCGTCGGATTTTCTGCAAGCGGGTCCGCGTCTGGTAGATGCTGGCAGGGCGATGACGAGCCTGGATCGCACGAAAAATGCCGCGAGGAGCTTCATCGCGACGAATGGCGGGCACTTGTGGGCTATCGGCGTGGTGCGCAATACATCGCTGGCGGAGCTGGGACGGTTGCTGGCGATGCGGGGACTGATGCCGGGCTTTGCAGTAAGCCGGGCGCTGAATCTCGATGGCGGTCGCTCGAGTGCGATTCATGCGCGGCTTTCCGATGGCAGCGCGATCACCGAGCCGGGCTGGTCCACGGTGAGGAATTACGTGGCGGTGGTGCCGCTACGCTGAACGACGCATGGCGGTGGCCACACGATGCACGGTTTGCGTGAGCTCGCCGGCCTCGTAGGGCTTTGGCAGCACGCCGACAAAGCCGCGCTCGAGGAACACCATCTGCACCTCCTGCGTGACACTGCCGCTGGTGCACACGATGCGGGCATCGCGATCGAGCGCGAGGATCTCGCTGGCGGTCTCGGTGCCGTTCATGCCGCCGCGGAGCGTGAGGTCCATGAGCACGACATCGGGCGGTGTGCCGGTGCGGTAGAGACTTTGGTAGATTTTGATCGCGTCCTGGCCGTTGTCGCACTCGACGCACTCGTAGCCACAGCGCTTGAGGATCATCTGCGCCACGCGGCGGAGGTCGTCCTCATCATCGACGATGAGCACGGTGCCCTTTCCATGTTTCAGCGGCACGGGAGCGTTGTCCGCCGGTGCGGCTGGTTTGGCGGCAGCGGCCTCATCAGCCGCCCGCAGGATGACATGGAATTCCGTGCCCACATTCACCGTGGAACTGACACGCACATCACCACCCATCTCGTCGATGAAGCGCTTGCAGGTGGTGAGGCCGATGCCGTTGCCATCGGCCTTGGTGGTGAAGGTTTCGCGGAAGAGCTTTTTGAGGTTCTCAGGGTCGATGCCGCAGCCGCGGTCACGCACGGTGATCTCGACATGGGCGCCCGCACGCAGCCGGCCATCACCGCTGGCCGGAATGCTGATGTTGCGTGCCTCGACATCCATGTAACCGCCGCAAGGCATGGCCTGGATGCCGTTGAAGACGAGGTTTTGCAGCACCTGGCTGAGCTTCACGGGATCAGCGATGGCAAGTCGGAGATCCTCCGGCACATGCACACGCACCTGCACATTCGATCCGGCTCCGGCGAACTCCACGGAGTCACGCATGACAATGGCGACATCCGTGGGCTCCTTGGGCTTGGGCTTCGCCTTGGAGGCGTTGACGACCTGCGAGGTGAATTGTTTCGCACGCTTCAATCCTGCAAAGATGAGCTGGAGTTCCTGGCCAAGGGCGGAGTTTCCATCGAGCTGCGGCAGCAAGGCGGAGAGCCGCGTGATGGCGGGGCCGATGAGGTTGTTCACATCATGCGTGATGCCTTGAGCGAGGGCGGCGAGGTTTTCTTTGCGAAGCTGGACGGACTGCGCGTCGAGGTCGTCGGCGGCCGGGGCTTTTGCCGTGGCGGTTGCCTCGGTGAGAGGTTTCACGAGCACGATGAATTTGAGCAGCTTGCCCATGTCCGTGAAAACGGGGCGCACCCGCCAGTGGCAGGGCGTCGAGCCGGAGCCGCCGAGCCATTGGAGCGAGGCCTCGCAATCTGCGGCGCCAGCATTGGCGATGGCCTTGCCGATGCAGGCCATGATCTTCCCCGCGTCCGCCTCGCTGGCAACCATCTCGGCCAGGCCCATGCCGCGGAGGCCGGTTTCCGGCTTGGCCCGGCACATCATCACGGCCTGCGAGTTACCATATATGATAGGCGGACCGATTTTCGGGTCGGCGGCGGTCGTTTCCACGATCATGACGCCTTCGGCCACCTGATCGAGGGAGGTTCGCAGGTAGAAATTCGCCTCCTTGATCTGCTCCAGCGCTTGTTCGAGCGAGGCGAGAGCCGCATCGGGAGCGGCGGAGGGGACGGGAGAGGCGATCATGGTATTTTCCGCGAAATTTCGTCCCATTTAGCTATCCCAAATAGTTAAGTAAATCTAAATTTTCGGAGAAACCTACCTTTTGAATGTCAAAAGTGAGAAACTCACGGTTTGGGCACCTTGGATGTGTTTTGGCCCCATGCTCCCAGCCCTTTGCTCCAAGCCAAAATTCACCTTGCCGAATCGAACTTCTCATCTAGCCTCCGCGCCCCTATGTCCAAAAATGCTGGCATCGCCAAGACGAGAAAAGCTGTCGCCAAACGATTCAAAGTCACTGCGACGGGTAAAGTGCTGCGCCGTAAACAAGGCAAGCGCCACATCCTGCAGAACAAGAACCGCAAGCGGAAGCGCAACCTCGGCAAAGTCGCCCTTGTGGCGGAAGTCGATGTGAAGGCGATCAAGATGAACCTCCCGTTCCATTGATCCCGACACCGGTTCCCAGATGGAACCAAAGATGCGCCGGCCTGGCTCCCTTCGCACGGAGCCTTCGACCAGGTGAGGCAGCGTATCTCTCTTAACAACAGCCTGATCAACCGATAGAAAACACATGCCAAGAGCCACCAACTCCCCCGCCAGCCGCAAGCGCCGCAAGCGCGTGCTGGCCAAAGCCAAAGGTTTCCGCGGATTCCGCAGCACGCACTTCCGCTATGCCAAGGACGCCGTCCGCAAGGCCGAAACCTATGCAACACGCGACCGTAAGGCCAAGAAGCGCAGCTTCCGCAACCTCTGGGTCCAGCGCATCAACGCAGCCACCCGCCCCCTCGGCCTGAGCTACTCCCGATTTATGGAGGGTCTCAAAGCCGCTGGTATCACCCTCGATCGCAAAGTCCTCTCCGACCTCGCCATCAAGGACGCCGCTGCCATCGAAGCCCTCGTCCAGCAGGCCAAGGCCGCGCTCGAACAGAAGGCCGCCGCTGCCCCGAAAGCGTAACTCCGCAGATACTTCAACCATTTGCACCGCAGCCGGGACGCTCTACGTCCCGGCTGCTTTATTTTCAGACTTTCGATCCTTTCCGCCCGACCATGCTCTCCCAACTCGATTCCCTCAAAACCGAAGCTCTTGCCGCACTCGAAGCCGCGCAGGATGAAACCGCGCTCGAAGCCGTGCGCGTGAACTTCCTTGGCAAAAAAGGCAGCGTCACCGCTTTGAGCCAAAACATGCGGGACGTGCCCGTTGATCAAAAGAAGGAAGTCGGTGCCAAACTCAACGATGTGCGCACCGCCATCACCGATGGCATCGAGTCGAAGAAGCTCGCCTTGCAGGCCGCGCTCGATGCCAAAGCCGTTGAAGGCATCGACATCACGCTTCCCGGTCGCCCAGGCACTGGAAACGGCGCTTTGCATCCGCTCACGCAGATCCGTGATCTCGCCATCCGCACGCTGCGTCGCCTCGGCTTCATTTTGGCCGAGGGACCGGAGATCGAGACCGAATTCCACTGCTTCGACGCCTTGAACACGCCAGCCGATCATCCGGCGCGGAATGAAAAAGACACCTTCTACCTTCCCGATGGTCGCCTGCTGCGCACGCACACCTCCAGCGTGCAAATCCGCACCATGGAAGCCGCCAAGTCGCTGCCCATCCGCATCATCGCGCCCGGAGCCGCGTATCGTCGCGATGAGATCGACGCCACGCACCTCAGCGTCTTCAACCAGCTCGAAGGCCTCTACGTCTCCAACGACGTCAGCCTCGCCGATCTCAAAGGCACGCTCGAAGCCTTCTTCCGCGAGATCTTCGGTCCCAACACCGCCGTGCGCTTCCGCCCGCACTTCTTCCCCTTCACCGAGCCGAGCTTCGAGATCGACGTGAAACTCGAGGCGAAGGGCAAAGACGCCCGCTGGATCGAAATCGCCGGCTGCGGCATGGTCGATCCCGCGGTCTTCACCGCCGTGAACAAATCCCGCGGCGACAATCTCTTCGATCCCGAGACCACCACCGGCTTCGCCTTCGGCCTCGGCCTCGACCGCCTCGCCATGATCCTCCACAGCATCACCGACATCCGTCACCTCATCGAAAACGACGTCCGCTTCCTCCAACAGTTCGCCGCTTAAAACTTCATGGACTCTCGATTTAACCGCAGAGCGGCAAAGAAGCAGAGGCCGCAGAGAAATTCATAACACTCTGCCCTCTCCGCTCCTCCGCCCCTTTGCGGCAAATCCGAACGTCTCACCGATCTCTTTCCAGCTATGCAAGTCTCCCTCTCCTGGCTCAGCACTCATCTCGATCTCAGCAGCTACACCGTTCCGCAGCTTTCTGACCTGCTCACCTTTGCCGGTGTCGAGGTCGAGGGCATCGAAGAACGCGGCGTGACCACCGACAAGGTCGTCGTGGCTCAGATCGACTCCTTTGTGCAGCATCCGAACGCCGACAAACTCAGCGTCTGCCAGGTCAATGACGGCAGCGGCACCCCGCGACAGATCGTCTGCGGCGCAAAGAACTTCAAAGCGGGCGACAAAGTGCCGCTCGCACTCCCCGGAGCCGTTTTGCCCGGCGGATTCACGATCAAAGAAGGCAAACTCCGCGATGTGGCCAGCCTGGGCATGATGTGCAGCGGCAAAGAACTCGGCCTCGGCGACGACCACAGCGGTCTGCTCATCCTCGCTGCCGAAACGACCATCGGCACGCCCTTCAACCAACTCGTGCCTTCCGATGTCGTCTTCGACCTCGAGATCACGCCGAATCGCCCCGATCTGCTCAGCCACCTCGGCCTCGCCCGCGAGCTCAGCGCCCTCACCGGCATCCCGCTCAAAGGCCAACGCGATTACACCGCGACAAAAACGAAAGCAGCCGCCTCCGACATCAAACTCGAAGCCAAAGAAGTCTGCCCACTTTACACCGCACGAATCATCAAAGGCGTCAAAGTCGGCCCCAGCCCGGAATGGCTGCGTCGTCGCCTCGAAAGCATCGGCCTGCGTCCCATCAACAGCATCGTGGACATCACGAACTACGTCATGATGGAGATGGGCCAGTCGCTGCATTGCTTCGACCTCGACAAGCTCAGCGGCTCCATCGTCGTGCGCCAAGCCACCGATGGCGAAAAGTTCCTCGCTCTCGATTCGCAGACTTACACGCTGCAAGCCGACGACCTCGTCATCGCTGATCAAAAACGCGCTGTCGCCATCGCCGGCGTCATGGGCGGTGAAGAAACCGGCGTCACCGAAGCCACTGTGAACGTGCTCCTCGAAGCTGCGTGGTTCACGCCTTCGAACATCCGCCGCACCTCCCGCCGACTCGGCCTCAGCAGCGACAGCAGCTACCGTTTCGAGCGCGGCATCGACCCTCCACAAGTCGCTGGCGGCTCCGAACTCGCCAGGCAGCGCCTCCTGGCCCGCGCGGGAGGGCCCGGCGGGGCGCGGCGGGGCGGCGGCGGGGGGGGGCCCGCTGGGGCCGGCGCGGGCGCGCGC
>JBKCXA010000652.1:0-3193 GCA_046316935.1 Prosthecobacter sp. | reverse complement strand
GGGTTGAACTCCGCACGGGCTCCGGTCGGAAAAGGAATGCCTTCATTCAAAAGCACTGCTTTGGCGCTTTGCCTCAAGGCGGCAGGACCCGGTAGCCCCTCGGGATTTGTCGGCCGAAAGGCTGGTGGGGGTTCTTGACAGCCAATGGGGTTTGCTGGATGCAGCTCATTGAGCTGTTTGAAAGTGTCTCCACCGATCAACTCCACGGGAAGCTGAAACACCCGCGTCTGCATGGAAGGCTCGGCCGCCAGCGATGCGAAGGAGAGCGCAAGGTAGGAGAGCACACGCATGATGCCGAAAAGTTAGCGAACCACCCGAGTGCTTGTCGAGAAAGATTTATGATCTCTAAATGGGGCGGATGAGCTAAACACTCGTATAGAGCCGAATCTTCGGCTCGCCAAAGGCCCGCTCCCCGGCAATTTCTCCTGCTAATGAACAACGCCTCCAAAGACCTGTCCCATCACCTCGCCGTGCTGCTGGAGCGTCTCCAACATCCCAGCGATTATGAAAAGGCGCTGCACTACTTTTTGGAGGAGTTCGCCGGGGACTCGGATTTTGTCATGGGTGGTGATGTCGTGCAGACGCCGATGCTTTACGCGGTGATTCGCCATGTCATCAAAGGGGCTGCTGGCCAGCCGCATCCCTTCCAGCCAGCCCGAGTCTTCCGCATGCACGGGCATGGTTTTCATCATGGAAGCGGGTCGGTGGAAGGGCGGGCGGTGTTGTTCTTCCACTTTGAAAGCGTGAACAAAGGCCTCGTGGCCATCATTCCTGGCTATAGCGGCCCGGTGGACGTGGCGAGATTTTCGCTGCCGGCGACGCTGCCGGTGGACACCTCGAAGAATTGAGGGAGAACCTTCGATTTGAATCTTGGAACTTTAAACTTGGAACTTGGGCCTGCTCCCGCCAAGATGGCGGCCACATGCTCGAAGTGCTCACCCAACTCCTCCAAGTCCAGGAACGCGACCAGCGCCTCCTGAAGTTCCAAAAAGAACTCAAAGACATCCCGCTCCAGCAAACGCGGGCGAAAACGCAGCTCGCAGGCGATCAAAGCGCGGTCGAAAAGGCCACGCAGACAATGAAGGAGATCGAAGTGAAGATCAAAAGCATCGAGCTCGACATCCAGACGCGCAAAACCAGCATCAAGCGACTCCAGGACCAGCAATTCGAGACGCGGAAGAACGATGAGTTCACTGCTCTCGGGACGGAGATCAAACGCTACCAAACCGATGTCTCCGCTCTCGAAGACACCGAACTCGAGCAAATGGAGGCCCTCGAAGCCGCGAAGGCGGCGCTGAAGGTGGCTCAGGGCAAACTGGCGGAGACGCAGGCCCGCGTGGATGTGGAGCTGAAGGCGCTCGACGAGCGTGCGGCGGGCATTCAGGCCCGCGTGGCGGATTTGCAGGTGGATCGGAAGAAACTGGCCGAGCCGGTCGATCCCGATGCGCTCGAGCTTTACACCCGCATCTTCAATAAAAAGGGTGATGCGGTCGTGGCGGTGGAAGCCGGTGTCTGCCGCGGCTGCCATGTGAAAGTGGTCAGCAGCACCATCCAGTCGCTCAAACAGGCCGCGGGACTCACGCACTGCGATTCCTGCGGGCGCATTCTTTACCTCATCGAGTAGCAAAAAGGCCGCCGAAGGGCATCGGACCTGCTGTTTCGCCATCCCTCATGATCGAAATCACCCGCCGGAAGAACTTCATCACCGTCACCGACGAGTTGATCGAGTATCTCGACCAGTTTGGCCGCTGCGATGCCCTGCCGACGACTTACAACGACCTGCGGAACTTCTCCGAGAGCTACCCGCTTTACGACAAAGAAGGAAACGCGACTTACTGGAGCAGCGTGCTCTACCCCCGCGAGGTGCAGCAGGAGATTTATCCGAAGCTGACGAGCATCTACTCGCTCCTGCGCACCGGCGACTACCACGCGGTGCCGCATCTGTTTGTGGAGCGCGTGGACTACTGCGAGTTCGGCAACTCCCGCCCCTTCCGCGTGCGGGTGGTGAATCAATACAACGACAACTACGACCACTTTTACGTCAAGACGGCCGATGCCTCACGTGTGTATGGCCTGGAGCTGGAGCACCTGCTCTCGCCGAACCGCATCAACTACCTCATGCATCGCGGCGGCACGCTGGTGGAGGAGCACATCGCCGGCATTCCCGGGGATGTTTTCATGCGGGACTACATGCACCGCCCGGATCTGAACCGCGTGCGCATCGCGAAGGAGTTCGTGAAGTTCAGCGAGCGCTGTTTCATCCGCCTGCTGGGGGACATGCGCAGCTACAACTACGTCATTGATATGACGCCCGACTTTGAGGAGGTGCAGTATCGCGTGCGGGCGATCGACTTTGACCAGCAGAGCTACGAGGGGCGGAAGAGCCTCTACCTGCCGCAATTCTTCAAAGAGAACAATCCCATCGTCCAGCTCTGCTCCGCCTGCCTGAACTTCCCCACCATGAAGCAGTATCAGGAGGAGGAGCGCAGCCTGATCTCCCGCCGCTACCTCTCCGAGCACCAGCGCATTTCGGCGCTGATCAACTGCATGAAAACGAACGCGGTGGAGCCCTTCGAGAAGGGGGTGCAGCTCCGCGCCGAGCTGGGTGACTATCATCAGACGCACCTGTTCGACTCCTGCCAGAGCATGGGCGAGATCGTGGAGCGAAACCTCGACTTCATGCTCGGCAAGCACCTCGCGTGATGTAGGCCGCCTCTTTGAGGTGGCGATGTGGCCAGGTCAGAGACCTGACCTACAGCAATCCGGTGCCTGCTTGCGCCATTGCCAGTTTCTCATTTCGCGTCCAGAATCCGCCCGCTCATGCCCCAGCTTCATCTTCAGCCCGATTTTTCCACCTTCCAGTCACTCGCGGAAAAGGGCAGCCTTGTGCCGGTCGTCGCCGAATTGACCGCCGATTACGAAACGCCGCTCTCGGCCTTCCAAAAGATCCACGATGGCCGCTGCGCCTTCCTGTTGGAGTCCGCGGAGCTCACGCAGCACTCGGGACGCTACTCGCTGCTCGGAAGTTCACCGCGCATCATTTTCACCGCCCGCGGCAAGGAGATCGAAATCGAGGAGCGCGGTCAGAAGCGCAGCTTCACGACGAAAACCGATCCGCTGACCGAACTCGAGGCGCTGATGAAGCCCTTCCGTCCGCATGATTCGCCGGCGCTGCCGGTTTTCCACGGCGGCG
>JBKCXA010000651.1:0-6842 GCA_046316935.1 Prosthecobacter sp. | reverse complement strand
TTGAGCCTGAAGATGCTTCAGGGCTTTTTCGCCGCCGTGCACGAGGAGCGGATGCAGCTCGGGAAAGAGATGCAGATTGGCAGTGGCCTCAGCGATGATGGGCAGGCGAAGCTGGGCGAGTGCCGGAGCGATGAGAGCGGCGTCCTCAGGGTGAAGGCCGGCGGCGAGCACGAGCTGGGCGGTCTTTGGCTGAGATGCGGATAGGGCTGGGTGGGCGGTAGGCAGTGAGCCGTAAGCGGTGAAATCTATGCCCGGCGCCGGTGTGAGGGGCTCGTCGAGGCAGAGATTCAGATGCAGCGGACCAGTGAGAGAGCCCGAATCGAACGGGCGGGCATACACGCCGAAGAGGCCTTCTTGTTCGATGGCCTGCGGAGCGCCGCTGCCACGAAAGCGCTCAGGACGATCTGCGGTGACGAGGATGAGGGGGAGGCCTTGGTAGTAGGCCTCGATAGTGGCGGGAAGCAGCTCGGCGGCGGCGGTGCCGCTGGTGGTGACGACAGCCACGGGCTGGCGATCCACGAGAATGCGGCCGAGGGCAAAAAAGGCGGCGCTGCGTTCCTCGAAGAAGTTCCAGAGCTTCACGCCGGTGCTGTCCGCTAGGGCAGCGACTAGCGGGGCATTGCGAGCACCAGCAGCCACGCACACCTCACGCACGCCGAGACGGGCCAGGCGCTCCAGCGTGTGGGTGATGAGCTGAGGCTGCGTCATGCTTGCAGGCCGAGGAGGCGGAGAACGGCCTCGCGCTTCAGGCGAAGCTCACGCCATTCGTGATCGAAGGCGCTGCCACCCACGATGCCGCAGCCGGAGGGCAGTTTCACCTGACCGCTCTCGCAGGCGATGCCACGAATGGCGACGATGAGGTGCGTGGTGCCGCTCATCGGCTCCACAAAGCCAAAAGGAGCACCGAAAAACGAAGGCACCTTCAACTGACGGCGGTAATCGCGAAGGCGGTCGAGCGTGGCTTCGTTGCGCGGGAGGCAGCCGACGGCAGGCGTGGGATGCAAAAACGGCACGAGCGAGGCTGGATCGGCCTGCTGGCTGAGTTTCACGGTGATGCGGCTTTGGAAATGGGTGAGGCCGGAGGTTTGGCAGAGCTGGCGAGGCTCGCGAGACACGGTGCCGAGCTGGGTGAGACGATCCGTGAGGTAACGCACGACGATTTCGTGCTCGTCGATCTCCTTCACGTCGTTTTGAAAGCTCTCCACGCTGCTGCCGGGCTTGGCGGTGCCAGCCAGCGCCATTGTTTCGAGTTCATCACCCCGCACGCGGAAGAGCAGCTCTGGCGTGGCACCCAGGAAACCATTGCCGTTATTCAGATGCGCATAGGCCCACATGTTGGAGGGCGAGCTCAAAATGCGCTCGATGAGCTTCATCGGGCTACCGGAGGCCAGCGAGCCGACCTCGGTCAAAACGGGCACCATTTTTTCGAGTCGCCGAGCCTGCACCTCGCGGCGGATGCGGCGGAAGGCCATCTTGAACCACTCGGTGGCGGGCTTGGCCCAGTTGATGACCGGTGGCTGCGCTCCATTAACATGCAGCAAGGCGGCGTGATTTTCGAGCGTGAGGGCGTGCAGCTTGGCAGGCTGCTTCCAGGGCTGCGGATCGGATAAATCGAAGTCGTTGATGTAAAAGGCCCCACCTCCGGCAGGCGCGGTGGCGTGGGCCGTGAAGGGCCCCTCGCCGAGCCACGCTCGTCCATCGGGAAGGCGGAACAAAGCAAAGTCAGTCATGAGATTTGGCTCATCGTGGCAAGCCGTGGGCGTGAAGCAAGTTTCGTGAGTTTTTTGAGCTTTCACGGCTTTTGAAAATTGAAACCCTCTGCGAGGACTGCCGCCGGGTGGCGTAGTCTCCCACGCATGATCTTCCGCACGCTCCTCGCCCTCGCCGCTCTCTCCGTCACTGCCGCCGCCCAAAACATCCGCGCCGGCATCATCGGCCTCGACACCTCCCACGCGGTCGCCTTCACCAAAACCTGCAACCCCGTCCCGCAGAAGCCGGAGGTGATGGGCCTGCGCATCGTGGCGGCCTATCCGCAGGGCTCGAAGGACATCGAATCGAGCACGAAACGCGTCCCCGAATACATTGAGCAGGTGAAAAAGCTCGGCGTGGAGATCGTGCCCAGCATTGATGCGCTGCTCGACAAGGTGGACGTGGTCTTCCTCGAATCGAATGACGGCCGCCCACACCTCGAGCAACTGCTTCCCTGCCTCGAAGCCCATAAACCGGTCTTCATCGACAAACCCATCGCGGGCACACTGGTCGATGCGATCAAGATTTTCGATGCGGCGAAGAAGGCTAACATCCCGGTTTTCTCGTCGTCCTCACTGCGTTTTGGCAAAGCGACGCAGGCGGTGCGCAATGGCAGCATCGGCAAGGTGAAAACCGCTGAGACCGGCAGCCCGGCGAGCCTGGAAGAGCATCATCCCGATCTTTTCTGGTATGGCATCCTCGGCGTGGAGTCTCTCTACACGATCATGGGCACCGGCTGCCAGAGTGTGAAGCGTGGCAAGACGGCCGATGGCATGATCACCGTGACCGGCACGTGGGAAGGCGGACGCACCGGCACCTTCACCGAGCGCAAAGGCTACGGCGGCAAGGCCGTGGGCGAGAAGGGCGAGGACGCCGAGGTGGGCAAATACGAGGGCTATGATCCGCTGCTCTTCTCGATCGCGCATTTCTTCCGCACCGGTGTGATGCCCGTGACGCCAGAGGAGACACTGGAGATTTACGCCTTCATGGAAGCCGCTGATGAGAGCAAGCGCCGCAACGGAGCCGAAGTGAGCCTCAAAGAGGTCATGGACAAGGCGCTGGCCGAGGCGCGGAGGTAATCGAATGACAAACAAAACGCCACTTCGGGTGACCAAAGCGGCGTTTTGAGCACACAGAGAGTTCGAGGGTCAGTTCTTCGCAGGGCGGCGGCGGCGGAAGAAGACAAAACCAAGACCCACGCCCGCGAAGATGGCTTTCGAAGGTTCAGGGACGACCTGGAAAGTAAAGGTCTGCGTGTCCTCGCCAAAGCCGTCGATGTTGTGAGTGCCGCTGACCTTGAATTGAAGCTCGTAGATGCCTGCTTTGGTGAAACTCCAGTTGTAGTGCTCATGGCCGCCCGGGGTGATCAGGAAGGAATCCGAACCGCTGACACCATCTGACGTGGCAAAACGCACGATCGGAGCGCCGCCATTGTCCTGCCAGAGGGAGAAGTGGCCGCCTGCGGGGGCGCTCACGACACTCACCAACTCGAGGGTCAAACTTCCGGTGAAATCGAAGGGATCAAGTTCCTCGCTGCCAAGGCCGTAAAACGGCTTGTTCACGTTCTCGATCTCCGGGAGGGTCCACACGGGAATACCGGCGCTGACACCAAGAAAGTCATATTGAGCGCCAGCAGGACGGTTCTCCGTGATGAAGGGCAGGACCACCGTAAGACCACCGGGGGCGAACTCCGCGTCACCAACGATGGCACTTCCGTTCACGGTGGCACCGTCATGGATGTGGTGGTGAAGCTCGAAGCCTCCATCATAACCAATGCCGAAATCGGCATGGCCGAGGGAATAAACAGCCGCGGAAGCGGAGCCGGAGCTGAGCAGAAGACCAAGGGTGAGGGCGTGTAACGTGGTTTTCATAGGTGGGATGAGGGATGCGGAGAATTGACACAAGACCAAGACACGAGCAAGTCTTAATCGCAATTTTGTTGCGTTTAAAAACCACTCACATGGAACCTTGCAAACCCGCTGCTGGCGGCGGCCGATCCAGGAATGCGCAGCATGCGGCGCATGATTCTTCCATGCGCGTTGCCGGTTTCCGCGCCCGTCTCAAAGGTCTGGTCCGGATAACCCGGGTTTTGCAGCGTTCGGGTTACCCAGTTTCCCAAAGTTGGGCTTGCTTGCACGCTCATCGAAAGCCCCGTGCCATCCTGCCTGTCCTTGTAGGTGTCCCGCAAGAACGCGAGACTGCGGACTCCTGACGAAAAGACAGGCCCCGGCAGGCGGGTGAGATCACCGCGCACGGGATCACACCCATGCCAGAAGAGAAGAAACTCATGCGCATTGGTCAGCGAGTCCCCGTCCCAGTCCCCCGAGGCGGAGGAAAGGGCGCCGGCACCCAGCCCGTGCGTGCGCTCAAAGCTGTCCGCCCACTGGGCGTAGCTGTGCGCGGCAGTGAGGCCGACACCGAAGAACAGCGTCACAGGCCCGCTGGCGACGGGCGCTCCTCCTGATGTGGAAACCCCTTCGAGCCGCACTGTCACACGGTACAGGCCGTCCGTGGTGAAGGCGGCCAGGGCGGCCACATTGGAAGCGCGCCCCACTTCCATGGCATCGGCCGCCGTGATGCCGTCCGATGATGTAAGCAGGGTGAGGGTGCCCGCGGCGTTGAGCAATGAAAAGGCTCCCGGACCATTCACTTCCAGCAGCCGGAAGGTCACGGAGTCTCCCGCCAGCGCTCCGGCCGGCAGGCCTGCCCCGGCCAGTGCCGGAGATTGACCGACAAAATTCAACACACTGCTGCCAAGCGCGGAAAAGCTCAGCGGCAGCTGCCGGGAGCCTCCGCCTGGAACCTCGATGAACGCCTGATCCGCCCTGTATGCCACAGAGGCGGCCGGATCCTCGAGCATGACATGCCAGGAAGCATCTGACATCTGGTGCCCGATCCTCACCACCGTGCCGGCTCCTGTGAGACGCGAGGAGAAAGGCACACTGAAATGATAGACGCCTGATCCGCTGACAAGGCTGTCATTGGCCAGCAGCATCCCGGTGGCCGTGACCTGCACATCATAAGTCCCCGGCTTGGTGAAAACCCAGGAGAAATGCTCGTGAGAGTTTGCCGTCAATGCCTGGATCTCATCGGGGAGTCCGTCGGCGGTGTTCACAAAGAGCGTGGACTCGCCGAGGCTGTCATTGTGGATGCCAAACTGGCCGCCCGAGGCCGGCCCCGTGCCAGAGACCGCGGTCACGATGTAGCGCACGCTGCCGGTGCCGAAGGGAAAGTAGTTCCCCATGAAGTAGTCATAGAACACGGACTCCGGAAACACCGCCCGCGTGCCCAGATAGGGAGCGCCAATGACCGGAGACTGCGGCATGATCCAGGCCGTGGAGCCGGGCGTGCCGATGGCGGCCATGCCGCCCGGAAGCGTGGTCTGGCATGCCGGAGAGGCCACAAAACGAATGCTGGCGGCATCGAGGCGCACATCCGCATTGCCATTGTTGAAGTCTCCGGTGGGATTGTAAGACACGAAGAAATCGAAACCACCGTCGTAATCGACCTGGGTCTCAAAATGCCCGCTCGTGATGTCCGTGAACTGCGCCATGACAGGGGCGGTGGCGAGCAGGAGAATGGCAGAAAGAAGTTTCATGTTCGAGTGAGGGATTTTAGGGGCTGGCGGAGACGCTCACCCGGAAGAATCGAGGCGGCTGACCTGCGACGAGCGGGGGGAATGGCATGGCGCATGCCTCGTAATCGTTGTCGTGGGCAAGAACGGCGGGAGCGGCCGCGCCGGTCTCCCAGGTGATCAAATCGGGGCTGAACTGCACCACATAGGCCAGGCCTTCCGTGGCGGCGAAACGGCGGCGGATGAAAACGGCCTGCGGACCAGGTCCCAGCCGCGGTGTGCCGCGTGACAGCAAAGAGGAGCCGGCAAAGTTGATGCTGCCGAGGCTTCCCTGCACCGGCGGGAGGCCAAAAGCCCACTCCAGCTTGTTTGAGAGACCATCGTTGTCCGGATCAGCTTCCGGCGCGGCATTGCCGGTTCCGCTTGGGGACCCGAAAAAGCCCTGACGCCAGGCCGCGAGGTCATCGACGGCATTCACGGTGACATTCACCGTGGCGGTCGTGCTGCCGCCATGCTCGTCGGTGAGTGTATATGTAAAGCTGTCGCCGCCACTGAAGTTTGGCAGGGGGGTGTAGGTGACGCTCCCGCCGCCGGGCTGGATGCCCGCAGTGCCGCCAAGCCCGTTTGTCACCGATGTGACAGCGAGCATTTCGAGCAGATCGGGCTCGCTACGATCATTGGCGAGCACGTTGACCACCGCCGCGCCGGCATCCTCGTTGAGCGTGAGTGTGTCATTGACCGCGGTGGGCACGGACTCGACGAGCGGGCCGGTGTTGCTGTCGAGCACGAGCAGGTGCAGCGTGTTGATGCCACTGACGACTTCCACGAGGTTTCCGCCGTCGTTGATGAAAGCGCGGCTGCGCACATCGAGCTCGTAGCGTCCGGCATGGGTGAAGGTCCAGTTCATGTGCGCATGTGTGCCGGTGTTGATCCACATCACATCGGTCACGTTGCCGCCCTCCGAGGCATCGCCGGGGGAGTTGATGCCGTCCTTGGTGTCCCACCACACCAGCGGCACACCGCCGACACCGCTTTGATAAAGGGAAAACACCGCGCCGGAGGGCATGCGTGCCGCCACGAGTTCGAGCCGCACCCAGGAGGCGTTTGCAGTCACGCGAGAGTCCCCCGAGGGCGTGTAGGCGGCGAGCGTGCCGCCGGCGATGCCCTCGGTGTTGAAGCCGGGCCAGAGCACGCCTGCTTTTTGCGACTGCGGCAGCGCCCAAAGCTGCTCACCGGGCGCTTTGCCGAGGAAGCTAAAGAGCACAGGATCGAGCGAGGTGGAGAGCGTGAGCACCGAGGCGGCGTTCACACGCAGCAGCGCCTCGTCGAAATCGAGGTTGGTCGGATTCGCAGCGCCGCCGACATTCGGAGAGCCGAAGGGGATGTCGGCACCGACCTCGTGGTTCCAGGCTCCGTTTTCAAAATCGAGCCGGAGATCGGTGTGAACGAGATCGACTGAGATCCAGTCACCCGTGGTGACATGCACCGTCCCGGTGAAGGCACCGGCATTGTACAGCAT
>JBKCXA010000650.1:0-4727 GCA_046316935.1 Prosthecobacter sp. | reverse complement strand
TAAACACCGAGCGAGGGCCGAACCGTCTTCCTCTACGAGATCTTCCTCGATTACGAGCTCGAGGAAAAGGAAGTCATCGAGAAGAAAAAGGGCGTCTGCCTCATCACGATGCATGCGTCGAAGGGACTCGAATTCCCCATCGTGTATCTTCCTGGCCTCGAGCAAGGCATTCTCCCGCATCGTCGCAGTTATGAAGAAGGTCGCGTGGACGAGGAGCGCCGACTTTTCTACGTCGGCATCACGCGGGCAAAGCAGCGCCTGACGATCAGCTATACCCGCAACCGCATCAAATGGGGTCAGAAGCAGACCTCATTGCCCAGCCCCTTCCTCAAAGAGCTCGACCGCAAGTTCGTCCAGGAGATGGATTACAGCCGGCACATGAACGAAACCGTCACACAGGAGGAAAACACGAACTTCTTCTCCGGCCTGCGGGCCATGCTGGCGGAGGGCTGAGAATCATCGGTTGATCGTGGGATCGTCGTAAACCGAGCCGGGGAAATTTTGGCGGCTCAGGGCCCCTCCCTCTGATGACATGCGTGTTTGAAACTGGCTCGGGCTGAGCTGGCTGCTGCCACCCACCCCTTGCGCCATGTTGAACTGCTGTTGCGAAGGTCGGTACATCGACTGCCCGCCAGCCCCGCCTTGCATGGCGTTCGGCGCCATGTTGGCCACCGGCGCATCCGGCGTGGGCACGCCTTGGGCTTTGCGCTCCATTTCAGCTAGGTGATGCTGTTCCCAGGCGAGGGTGTGGGCCCTCTGCACCACCTTGTCGTTTAGTTCGGAGAGCTGCCTCTGATATTCCGCCTCACTGAGAACATGGGTCATGCGGAGCTCACCAAGTCGGGCAAACTCAGACTGGAAGTCACGTTGCGCCTGATCCTTGAAAATCTGCATTCTCTCACCCGTGGGGATAGAATCCATGGTGGATGCTGCACACGAAGCCAGCACGGCGCAGGCAGCGAGACTGAGTAACATGAAAAGGCGGCTCATGGGACGAGATTAGGCGGACTTTGAGAGACTGGCAACGCCTCCGTTCAATCCACCGCTTGATGCGCGGCGTATCTCATCAACTTTCTCCACGTTTTGGACCCCATCGACACAGCTCTCCAAGCCCCCGAGCCGCGCGGCAACTACCTGCCGTATCCCGCCTCGCGTCTCGCCCCTAAAATCGTCCCGCAGGACCTCACCAACTTTAAATCTCGCGGTGTAAGCCGCGTTGAGCGTGAATTACAGCAGGAGATGGTCGAAATTCAGGAGCGCTATATGGAGGTCATCGATGCCTTCAATTGGAACAAGCTTATCTATGAGGCACAATTCGGCTTCGAACCCGTCTGCGGCGAGGTCTACCACCTGTACGAAGTCGGCGACAAACGCCACCTCAGCATGATCGAACCTGAAAAGTGGCATCAGCGCTGGATCGGCAGCTTCCGCCTCAATGCTGACGGTAGATGGCGAGTGGAGACAACATCGAAGGACTTCGACATCCGAAACTGGGTAAACACGCGAGTGAGTTAGGTGACCGGCCCAGCAAAGCTTCTGAATCCACGCTCGGTCAGGTTGGCTTCTTAACTTGAGCCATTATCACTGTTCGCCTTGAACTGGCGAGTGCCTGCATGGCATGCACGCTCGCTGCTAACACCAGGCACTAAAAACTGGTGGTCACTCCCCTCCTTGCACCGCCACTTTCTCTCCGACCTCTTGATCGCCGGAGATAGGCCAGAAGGCTTCCATGTTCAGACGTCCGGGTGGATTCATCTGCCAAGCTTTGCCATCCTTGATGCCAACCCCTTGGTAAGTGATGGGCATCAGCGTGACACAAAGGCGGTCGTGATCGAACTTCTGCACATGAAGCGCGGCGGCGAAGCTGTTTTTCTTGTCGAGGGAGATCTTGTCCCCCACCTGACATGGATCGGAGGCACCTTTGAGACCGGGCAAAACAATCTCCACATCCACATCTTCAAGTTCCAATGAGCGGGCACGAACAATCCAACCTTCTGTGATCACATCGCTCGCCGAGAGCGGCCTGGCATTGATCACTTGATAATCGCCAGTGACATAGATCGGCTGTTCCTGCTTGTAGTTGCGGATGTAGGCACGCTTGAGCATGTCATTTTTCACCGCAAGTTGCTCGTGGGAGAAGGCAAAAAACTCGGCGAGGAGTTCACGTGAGGGCAGGAACTTACCGCCTGGCACCGAATACTTTGAGAAGGGGCGAATCGGATCGAGCTTGTCGAACTTGGCGAGAACGCGGTAATTGAAGGGTTTCTCAGGATGGGAGAAAACCATGATGCTGAAGAACCAGCAGAATGTGGCCACTCCCATCAGGAACGTGATCAAAATGGTCCACCAAAAGATTCCTCCGGAATCTTTCTTTTTTGAAAAGCTCCCCCCGCCGTAAGAGCGGTATTCACTTCCATCACTCAAAAATCGAACATGCATAGCAAATCTGCGAAGATTTTTATAAAAACTGGATAAAGATTGTTTAAATTCTACAAGCCTACGGCTATTTGAAAAGAAATTTTTGTTAACAAGTTGGTAAAGAGAGTCTCAGGAGCGCTCGGCGGCCCGGGAAGCACGAAATCGGCCACTTTTAGGTTCGGTATCAACATCTCTCCCATACGCGAGCAAGGAAGAAACCCTTGCTGTAGGCTTTGAAGATGCCAAATCCGAGATGGAGACGAATTTTCTCAAAATCGAAGGTTGACAACTGAAGCATGTCAATTCGCCAAAAGGCATTCGGAATGAAGAGCCTGACAGGGAAAGAGGTCCATCAAGGCTGCGGTATGAAAGCCCGCCGATGAGTGCCTCCCATTCCATTCTTCCTCGCCGTTCCTTTTTATCAACGGCAGCCTTGTCCACGCTTGGACTAACTGTTGGCAGTCCAAGTAGCAGCGTGAAGGCTCAAAGCGCGGTCAAAGCAGCCACAACGGGCACGTTGCAGCCTTTGAACCGTTTTCCGCGGATGATGCAGGACTGGCTCGTCACCGAGGTGCGGGCCGCGGAAGCACGCGGGAATGCGAAACGGGCTGAATTGAAGACGAAGGCCGATGCGGAGGCGTATGTGAAGTCGGTTCAAGAGCGCATTCGCGAGAGCTTTGGACCTTTTCCGGAGAAGACACCGCTGAACGCGAAGGTGACACGCATGCTCGAACGTGATGGCTATCGCATTGAAAACATCCACTTCGAGAGCCGGCCGGAATTCATCGTCACCGGCAATCTGTATCTGCCGACGAATGCGAAGGGCAAAGTGCCGGGTGTAATCGGTGTATGCGGTCACTCGCTCAATGGCAAGGCGGAGGCGGCGTATCAAAGTTTCGCGCAAGGGCTCGCACGTCAGGGCATGGCCTGCTTTTTGATCGATCCGGCCGGCCAGGGCGAGCGCTTTCAGTATTTGAATGAGAAACTCGGCTCTCGACTGAACGGCGGCACGACGGAGCACAATCAAATGGGCAATCCGATGCTGCTGGTGGGCGAGTTTCTTGGCACGTGGTTCGCGTGTGATGCGATTCGAGCACTCGACTACCTGCTCACGCGGCCGGAGATCGACGAGCAGCACATCGGCGTCACCGGAAACTCGGGCGGTGGCACGCAGACGACGTGGTTGTGCGGTCTCGAGCCGCGTTTCACGATGGGAGCGCCGTCGTGCTTCGTGACGACGTTTCGTCGCGATGCGGAAAACGAGCTGCCGCAGGATAGCGAGCAATGCCCGCCGCGTGTGCTGGCCTTCGATCTCGATCACTGTGACTTCCTCGCCGCGATGGCGCCGAAGCCAGTGATCATCATGGCGCAGGAGAAAGACTACTTCGATGCCCGCGGCAGCGCGGAGACCTACGAACGCCTCAAGAAGCTCTACACCCTGCTCGGCAAGCCGGAGAACATCGCACTGCACACCGGCCCTGATCCGCACGGCTACACGCAACCGAACCGCGAGGCGATGTATCGCTTTTTTGGCAAGGCGACCGGCTTGAAGATGGCCGAGGCAGAGCCAGCGATCACCGTCGAGAAGGAAGCGGACCTGCTTTGCACACCGAAAGGCCAGGTCGGCGCGATGGGCAGCCGCACGATCATGTCCTTCACGAAATCGAAGGCCGAGGCGCTGGCTTCGAAGCGTGGTCCGCTCGATCTCAAGGCCGTGCGCGAGGTGCTGAAGCTGCCGCCGATGCCGGAAGCCGCGCCCGACTACCGCATCCTGCGCAGCGCCGGCAATCGCAAGTATCCCGCGAAGGCTTATTGCACCTACGCCGTCGAGACCGAACCGGAGGTGCATGCACTGGTGACTCGTTTGAGTGATGAAACGCTCACCTCGCGCCTGCCGCGGGGTTTGAAGAAAGCAGTGCTCTACATCTCGCATCACTCGGCGGATGCCGAACTGCGTGACGAGCCGCTCGTGCAGGAGCTCATCACTGCCTCGCCGGACACGGCGTTCTTTGCCTGCGATGTGCGCGGCATCGGCGAGTCGCAGCCGGACACCTGTGGCGTGAATCAATTCCTCGCCCGCTACGGCAGCCATTACTTCTACGCGGCCTACAGCTTCATGCTGGATCGTCCGCTGCTAGGTCAGCGCGTGCATGACGTGCTGCGCGTGGTGCAAGTGCTCGCCGAGGCCGGTCATGACGACATCCATCTCGTCGGCAATAGCTGGGGTGCGTTGCCTGCAGCCTTCGCGGCGCTGCTTTCGCCTGCGGTGAAGCAGGTGACGCTGAAGCATGCGCTGACGTCCTTCCACG
>JBKCXA010000649.1:0-8276 GCA_046316935.1 Prosthecobacter sp. | reverse complement strand
TTACTGGATTGAGCAATAGACAAACCGCACCGCTTAATCATGCGCTATAGCAAACTGCCGTCCTGTCGAGCGTAGCGGGAGTTCGTGAGAGCACCGTGGCTCACCTTAATGTGAGAAATCACCCCTTGGCCTCTCTTCTCGCCCAGGCATCGGCTTCGATCAAAGCCTCCAAGGTGGGATGCGCGATGACTTGATGGGCGGTCATGACGCGCTCGACGGTGTGCCAGATGCCGGGGAAGCTGAGCTGGCCGTTGAGGAAGGCCTCGACGGCGACTTCGTGGGCGGCATTGAGCACGGCGGGAAGCGTGCCGCCGACGGTGCCGGCGTGGCGGGCGAGATTGATGGCGGGGAAGTCCTCGACACGCGGGGCCTCGAAGTGGAGGGCGGCGAGCTTGGCGAAGTCGAGCGGCCGCAAATTGTTCGGGACGCGGTCGGGCCAGGTGACGGCGTATTGGATGGGGAAGCACATGTCACTGTGGCTGAGCTGGGCGATGACGCTGTTGTCAGCGAATTCGACCATGCTGTGGACGATGCTCTGCGGATGGACGACGACCTCGATCTTGTCCATGGGCACGTCGAAGAGCCATTTGGCCTCGATCATTTCGAGTCCTTTGTTGAAGAGGGTGGCGCTGTCGATGGTGATCTTCCGCCCCATGGTCCAGGTGGGATGCTTCAAGGCCTGGGCGACGGTGACGGCGGGCATTTGATCGGCGGGGAGCTGGCGGAAGGGGCCGCCGCTGGCGGTGAGGAGGATGCGGCGGACCTCACTGTGGCGGTGGCCTTCCAGGCACTGGAAGATGGCGTTGTGCTCGCTGTCCACGGGCAGGAGGTTCACGTTTTTCCGCTTCGCAGCCTCCGTGACGGCCTCGCCCGCCATGACGAGGATCTCCTTGCTGGCGACGGCGAGGTGCATGCCGCGCTCGATGGCCGCGAGGGCCGGGGCGAGCCCGGCGGTGCCGACGATGGCGACGAGGACCATGTCGGCCTCGCAGGCGTTCACGAGGTCGATGAGGCCCTGCGTGCCGGTGTGAAGGGTGACGCCGTCCGGGAGCTGCGCCTGCGCTTTGGCCGCCGCGGCGGGATCGGTGAGGGCGACGTGCTTCACGCCGGTCTCGATGGCCTGCTGGACGAGGGCATCGGCGCTGCTGTTCGCCGCAAGGCCGACGATCTGCATGCGCTCGGGGAGGTCACGGGCCACTTTGAGGGCGCTGGTGCCGATGGAACCGGTGGAGCCGAGAAGGATGACGCGTTTGGCAGTGGAGTTTGCGGCGGACATTGGCGGAAAGAATGACGAAATCAGAATGGCGAATGACGAATCAATGATGAAGCCCGAGGAATCAGCCTCATATCAGGCATTAGGGTTTGATTCATCATTCCTCATTCGGGTTTCGTCATTGTTTCACCGCCACACGGCGCTGAGGTAGAAGTAAAACACGGGAGCGGTGAAAAGCAGGCTGTCGGTGAGGTCGAGGATGCCGCCGATGCCGGGGAGCTTGTGGCCGCTGTCTTTGATGGCGACGCAGCGCTTGAGGACGGACTCGGCGAGATCGCCGGTGACGGCGGTGGCGCAGAGGACGGGGGCGAGGACCATGGCGTGAAGCCAGTTCAGCGGGGCGAGTTTGTCCGGCATGAAGGTTATGAGCAGGGCGGCGGCCCCAAACGAGCCGAGGAAGGCACCGACAAAGCCTTCCCAGGACTTCGCCGGGCTGATGTGCGGGATCATCTTGTGCTTCCCGAAGCACACACCGACGGCGTAAGCGCCCATGTCGCTGAATTTGGTGACCATGATGAGGAAGAGCAGGAGGAAGCTGCCTTTCATGGGCTCGGCGGGGTAGAGGTAGATGACCTTCACCATGAAGCCGAAGAAGATGACGGTATAAACGACGCCGAAGACGGTGCTGAAGATGCGCTGAAGCGTGACGACGCCCTCCAACTGATGGCGGTAGCAAAGCAGGAAGCTGCCATGCACGCTGGCGGTGAGCGCGGCGAGATCCAGCCACATCAGGTCGGCGGAGCGCCCGAGGTGCAGCCACCAGCCGACGGTGCCCCAATAGACCAGGCAGATGACGAGGCCGAAGGCATTGAAGGACCGCGCCTGCGGATCGGCCCTCAGGAGCCGGTAGTATTCGATGGCCCCGGCGACGCCGAAGAGGCCGGTGATGACCATGACGAGCCACTCACGCTGCGAATTAAAGGCGAAGACCATCACCGCCCAGAGCAGCAGGGTGCTGAAAAGCCGGGAGGCAAAGACGCGACGCTTGCTGGGAGGCGTCGGCGGCGTGGCTGCGGCGGCGGGTTCGGACATGCGGGCTGGCTGGGAGGGGAGAGAGCGGCCCATTTAGAGCGCAGGGCCATGATTTGGGCAATGCGAATCATGCGCCACCGGCAGGATGATGGCCGCCAGAGAACGCGGAGCCATTTTTCTTCAGAAAGTTTGTCACATCTGGAGGCAAACAGAGAAGAACAGGAGTGCGGAAGCTGATCCGCGTCCCGCTCATGAAAAAAGCTCTCCCACCCTCTGATTCTCCCCCTTGCAGTCAGCCGGTGTCATCCCGCGCCGGTCATCCCCTGCCCTGCGCCGCCAGCCCGAGGTCACCATGCTCTCTTCGCAAGCCGCGTGGCTGCGCCCTCTGCCTGAGTTGCGAGCGCTGCCATGCCGATCCGAAGGCCGTCTGCGATCTCTGCCGCCAGTGCCGGCTGTGCCATCCGGCGGGAGTTTGAGCGGGACCGCACCTTCAGTTTGGCATCACCGGGCTTTCCGTTCATCTTCGCGTCATGCCAGCCTACATGATTCAGCAAGGCGACACGCCGATGGGCATCGCCCGGAAGTTCGGGATGAGCTTTGACCACTTCAAGGCCATGAACCCCGGTCTCTGTGATGCGAACAACCAATGCCGCATCCTCTTTCCAGGCCAGGTCGTGCAGGTGGCAGGTGGTGGTTTGGCTCCAGCGCAGCCCGCCGTGCAGCCAGCGCAGCAGGGCGCAGGCTTTGCGCCGCAGGCCCCGCCGTGGATGGAGGTGGCCCTGCGTGAGCAGGGTGTGGCCGAATGGAATCCGGGCGATAATCCGCGCATCGTCGAATACCTCGCCAGCGTGGGCATCCGCGGTGGCGATGAAACGAGCTGGTGCGGGGCCTTTGTGAACTGGTGCATCCGCAAGGCGGGCTTTCGCGGTCACAACACCGGCCTCGCTGGCCAATGGATCAGCTTTGGCCGCGCTGTCGGCCCGACGTATGGCTGCGTGGTGGTGACCCAGCCGCTTTCCGCCGGTGCCAGCGGTCATGTGGGCTTCCTTCACGCCATGGACCAGACGAACGTGTGGCTGCTCAGCGGCAACAGCTCCAACCGCGTGCGCATTTCCGCCTATTCACGCGCCAAGCTGGCTGCCGGGCAATGCTTCCGCTGGCCAGTTTGACCAACGTCCATCTCTTGTTTGAAAACAAGAGGTGGCTCGGGACGGAATCGAACCGCCGACACGGGGATTTTCAATCCCCTGCTCTACCGACTGAGCTACCGAGCCATTTCCGAATTTTCGGAGCGCGGATAGGAGCGAGGCACGATCCACGCGCAAGGTGTTTTTGGCCTTTGGATGAACTTCGTGCTACTTTGACGGCATGAATGAAGCCGACCTCCCCCACCTCGTGATCGGGGCCTGCATGAATGTCCACCGCCAGCTCGGTCCCGGCCTGGCACGCGAGGCGTATGAGGAATGCATGGCCATCGAACTGCGCGACCTGGAGATGGACTTCCGCCGCGGCGAGAGCTTGTCGTTTCCCTATCGTGGAAAAACGGTGGAGGGCGCGGCAAGGCTCGACTTCATCATCCAGGACAAGCTGCTGCTGCTGGTGCGGGCGCAGGAGCAGATCAGCTCGCTGGACAAGCTGCAATTTGAGTCCCACCTGCGTCTCAGCGGACTGCGCATGGGCTTGATGGTGAATTTCAATGTGGCGGTGCTGCGCAGCGGCATCCACCGGGCTACTTTGAAGCGGAAAGAAGGCTGAAAACGCGTTCAACTGAAGGCGGCCCGCAGAGCGTCCATCTCCTCCCGCACCGCCGCCTCGGTGGGATCGACCAGCGTGTCAGCCACCGTCTCACGCAGCACCTCGGCGAACCGTTTGCGCAGCCGGTGCAGGGTCACGCGGAGCGCCTCGGGGCTGAGCCGGAGTCTTTGGGCCGCCTCGTCCTGCGTGATGGAGGCACAGCCATCGAGCGGGGCCAGCAGCGGGCGCAGCGTGTCAAACACCTCGCCCTTGCCAGCGGCCGACTGCTCCCTGGCGAGGCGCTGCATGGCGGCCTCGAGGAGAGCGAGTGCGCAGTGCTTTTCAAAGTGGTGCTCCGGTGTCTCCGCGGTGTCGTCGGCCACATCGAAGCCTTCTTCCGCCGCCAGGCCATCGAGCGAGAACAACTGCCGGCCGCCGCCGCGTTTCTCCGCCTGCCCCTTGCGCCATTCACCTCGCTGCCAGCGCTGCAGGGCACCGAGCAGGAAGCTGCGCATGCGGCCGGACTGTGCCTCGGCCTTGGCAAACAGATCCTCCTCCAGCAAAGAGAGGAAAAAGCCCTGCGTGGCATCCTGGGCCTCGGCGGCGAGCAGGCCGCGGCGACGGAGAAAGGCGTAAATCGGCCTCCAGTAGAGGGCGCAGAGATCTTCGAGCGCCGCCTGCTTGCGTTGAGGGGCGGCGGTCGATCCAGCACCGGCGATGAGACTCCAGCGGGTGGCGGGAAAGGACGCGTGAGAATCGGGAAGCATGGGCGCATTGTACCGGCTTCCCGGGTGCCGACAAATCCCGATTCACCCGCGAGCCGCCGGACGCTCCACCCATTTGCGCAGCCAAGGCAGCACGAGCACGCTGGCGATGATGATGAGGGCGCCAAGATAAAAACCGGGGCTCATGAACTCCGAGCGGCCAAAGATGAGCATCGCCAGCAGGATGCCATACACGGGCTCCAGGTTGTAGATCACATTCATGGCGAAAACGCTCATGCTGCGCAGCGCCTTCATAAAGCCCGCATACGCGGCGACGGTGCAGACCAGCACGAGAAAGGCGAGCCCGGCCGCCGAGCCAGCATCCGGCAGCACGGGGAGCACGCCGCCTTCGAGAAATGGGCGGCAGGCCAGCGCGGCGAGGAAGGAGCCGGCCATCTGAAACGTGCCGATGACGCTCCAGTGGCGGTGGCTGACCTGCTGCTTCGTCAGCGTGGCGAAGACCGCGGCGAGCATGGCCGCGAGGATGGCGACGGTGAAGCCCTGCCAGTATTTGAACTCCACCTGATAGATCAGCCATACCGCTCCGACCATTGTGAGGCCCACCATCAGTTCCAGCGGCCTCCAGCGGCGTGTACCATCGATCAGCGGCTCGATCAGCGATGCCCAAAGCATGCCCGTGGGCATCGCGGCGAGGCAGACGGAGGCCGTGGAGAGGCGGGCGGACCAGAAAAACAGCACCCAGTGCAGCCCGAGCACCGCGCCGACCGCCACGAGCGGCCAGGCCTCACGCAGACGCAAACGCAACCCACCATGCCTGAGGGCCAGCAGGGCAAAAACAAGCGTCGCCAGCCCGGTGCGCCAGATGACGACATCGACGGGTGGCAACGTGACCCATTTGCCCAGGATGGCGGTGAAGCCCCACGCGGCCACCACGGCATGCATGAGGAAGTAGTCGCGCAAAGTCGTGACGGGTGCGGAGCTCATGCGCGGATCTTTCCACCCTCCGGCTCCGTTTCCACCATGCCGAGGAAGATGTCCTCCAGCCGCTGCCCTTTGGCCTCGTGCCGCTGGCGCAGTTCGGCGAGCGTGCCCAGCTCGACCAGGCGGCCGCGATGCAGGATGCCGATGCGATCAGCCAGCTCCTCGGCCACATTTAGCAGGTGCGTGCTCATGAGCACCGTCATGCCGGCCTGACTGCGATCCTTCAGCTCCCGCTTTACTGTGCGCGAGTGGATGGGATCGAGTCCCACCATCGGCTCGTCGATGATGAAGACCTTTGGATCATGCAGCAGGGCGCTGGCGATGCCGAGGCGCTGCCGGGTGCCGTGGCTGAGGTTTTCAATGCGATTCCCCGCATGCTCATGAAGGGCGAATTTCGTGAAAAGCTCGTCGGTGCTCGCCGCCGCCCTGGCGCGGTCCATTTCGAAGAGATCGGAGATGAAGCGCATGAACTCCACCGGCGTGAGCTTCTCATAAAACACCGCCACATCCGGCACATAGCCGAGCACGGCCTTCGCCTGCAGGGGCACGGTGGCCATGTCATGGCCGCAGATGGAGACGCGGCCGCGGAGAGGCTTCATCAGCCCGGTGAGCAGTTTGATGGCGGTGGTCTTGCCGGCACCATTAGGCCCGAGAAAGGCGAACAACTCGCCGGCAGGAATGCGCAGCGTGAGGCCGTCGAGCGCCTTCAGGCTGCCGTAGTGCATGGTGAGGTCTTCGATTTCGATCATCGGGCCGGGGTGGAGGTTTCGAGAGGCGGGATCATGCCATGAATGAGCGGTTCAATCAGCCGGTAATCCTGGGGCAGGTCGATCCGCGCCAGCTCACCGGTCTCCGCAAACACCATCCGCACCCGCTGACCGCCCGGCAGCGGCGCGGTGACGAGGAAACAGCGCCGCTCACGCCCGGCCAGCTCGATGCCGCCTTCTCGGGCGGTGAAGTGAAACTCGTCCGCCTTCATCGAGCCTCCCGTCAGCGGCATCAGGGCCTGCGCCCAATCGCCCCCTGCCCCGCCCTGCATCCCGGCCAGTCCCAGGGCGGTGAGCAGTCCGGCGTTCTGCGTGTCGAGCACCGTCTTCTCCTCTCGTGTGATGCGGACCGCGGGGAATTTATCTCCCTCCGCCCACACCACCTTCACGGCGGACTGCTGCTTCGGCATCTTGGCGGTGAGTTCCATCTCCCGCCACTCGCCCTGTCCATCACTCATCCCGGTGACCTCCCAGGTGACATCCACCCGGTCTCCCTTCGCCTGAAGACGCTCCACCACGCCTCGCACCAGCCAGTGGTAGCGGATGCCGTTCCCGGGCACACGGCTGGAGCCGAGTGTGAGGTTCGCATGGCCGATCTTGTCGCTGCCATGGTAGAGGTGGAGGGTGTTCACATTGACCTCCGCCTGCTTCAAAAAGCGGTCAAAGACCAAGCTGGTGGGCACCTCCGCAAAGCGTGACTCGTCCGGGAAATACACGTCACGGATCAGCAGGCCGGTCATCACCGCCCAAAACAAAACCGCCAGTGCTGCCGCTGCCCTCCAGATCATCCCGCCGATCATGCAATGCTCCGCCGGAAAACGCCAGCAAGGATTCATCGCGCCTCAAAACGAGAACCGCCCCATGTGGGGGGTGCAGGCAAAATCCGTCGGCGGATCGCGTTGAAAACCGCATGCCATCCCCAGCCACTCCCTCAAAGCCTGCCCGCGTGCTCAAAGACAAGATGATGAAGGGCCACACTGTCTTTGGCATGCTCGTGCAGCATGCGGTGGTGCCTTCGATCGTCGATTTCATCCCGGATGGGCTGCTCGACTTCGTCATCGTCACCGCGGAGCACAATGCGCTCGACATCGCCGACTTCATGCCGCTGCGCTATGCGCTGGCCGCGAAAGGCATCGCCACACTGGCCCGCACGCACAGTCGCGATGCGGATGACGTCGCCAAAGTGTGCGATTCCTTCGATGGTGTGGTCATTCCGTATGCGGAGGATGTGGAGCAACTCAAACGGCTCGCCGCCGCGGCGGTGTATCGCCCGCTGAAAGGCGAGGCCCTCGAAAAAGTCATCCGCGAGGGCAAATGGCCGAGCGAAAAGACCCGCGAGTATGTCACCGAGCAAAAATGCGCGGACACGATCTTTGTGCCCATGATCGAATCCGTCCGTGCGGTGGCGAATCTCGACGCCATCTGCTCCATCCCCGGCGTGAGCGCCCTTTTCATCGGTCCGAACGACATGACGACCAACATGGGCATCCCGAACGAATACACTCACCCCGACTTCATCGCCATGGTGCAAAAGGTCATCGACGCCGCTGACAAGCGCCACATCCCCGCTGGCTCTTGGTTTGGCAAAGTCGAGCAGCAGCAGCGTGCCATCAAACAAGGTGCCCGCTTCATCTGCCACTCGAACGACAGCAGCCTGCTCAAGGACATCCTCACGAGCACCTTCGGGGCGTTGAGGGGTTAGAACGCGATCTTCATGCCAACGACCAGGCCACGGCCCGGAAGTGGAAGCTGGTCCTTGAGGAAGGAGGTGTGCTCACGGGCCTCGGCATTGGTAAGATTCATGCCTTTGATGAAGAGATCACA
>JBKCXA010000648.1:0-5551 GCA_046316935.1 Prosthecobacter sp. | reverse complement strand
CAATACGAAGGCACGCTCGTCTTCATCAGCCACGACGTGCACTTCATCCGCCAGATGGCGAAAAACGTCCTCCACGTGAGCGCTGGCGTGATCACGCCCTACGCGGGCGATTACCAATACTACCTCGACAAAACGAAAGCTGGCAGCGCCCGCGAAGCCCTCACCGCCACGCTGCAAAACGCCCAGCCCATTGCCTACACCGCGCCCGCCGTCCGCGAGCCCCCGAAATCGAAGGAGCAAAAACGCCTCGAAGCCGAAGCCCGCAACGCCCGCAGCAAAGCCAAAAAAGACGCCGAGCAGCGCGTCTCCAAGATCGAGGCTGAGCTCGCCACGCTCGACAAACGCAAACACGAGATCGTCGAACTCCTCCAAGATCAGGCCACCTACGCCGACGCCGTCAAATTCCGCGACCTGAGCGCCGAACTCGAAGCCGTGGAGCCCAAAATCGCCAAACTGACCACCGAATGGGAGAAAGCAGCCGAAGAGGTGGAGAAGATGGCGGCCGCAGGGTGAGGGCAAAGTTCAGGATCTTGACGATTGGCGATCGAGAAGATCAAATTGAGGCCATAAGTTGACTTTTTGATTGTCAGAAGATCAATTTGGCGGCCAAATTGATCTTCCAGCATGCCAATTCGAACTACAGGCCAGGAAGTCACCGTCGCCACGGCGGGGGAGTCTTTTCGTGCCTTTGTTCCGTCCCCCCTGCCCCCGGAGCCTGATTTGGTCTGGGATCATGAGTTGCGGCACCTCGCCGAGCAGGCAGCCATGGCGGTTGGCCGACTGGATGGCATCTCAGCCTTACTGCCTCACCCGGACATCATTCTGTATGCCTATGTGAGAAAGGAGGCCGTCGTATCTTCGCAGATCGAGGGCACTCAATCATCCCTGTCTGATCTGCTCCTGTATGAGCTGGAAGCTGCGCCGGGAGTGCCTGTGGATGATGTGCAGGAGGTGTCCAACTACGTCGCCGCGCTGGATCACGGCCTCAAGAGGCTGCGCGAGGGTTTCCCGCTCTCGCTGCGGCTGATCAAAGAAATCCACGCCATCCTGATGTCAGGTGTGCGCGGCGGCACCAAAGAGCCGGGTGAGTTTCGCCGCAGTCAGAACTGGATCGGTGGCAGCAGGCCGGGGACCGCCCGCTTTGTGCCGCCACCGCCGGATGAGCTCATGAACTGCCTCGGTGCGCTCGAAAAATTCATCCATGACGAGCCTGTGGCCACTCCTGCCTTGATCAAGGCAGCGCTCGTCCATGTGCAGTTCGAGACGATCCACCCTTTCCTCGACGGAAACGGCCGTCTCGGCCGTCTGCTGATCACGTTTCTGCTGTGCGCCGAGGGCGTGCTCAATGAGCCGCTACTGTACCTGAGCCTCTACTTCAAAGAGCACTGCGCCGACTATTACGACCATCTGCAAAGTGTCCGGCGCACTGGCAACTGGGAGGCGTGGATGCGCTTCTTTTTACAAGGTGTTAAGCAGACGGCCGAGCAGGCCGTTTCAGCCGCTCGCAGACTGCGCACCTTGTTCGCCGCCGACCTCGCCAAGCTCACCGCCTTGGGACGGGCCGCTGGCAATATCATCCGGATTCATCAGCAAATGCAGCTGCAACCCGTGACGAGCGCCAACGCTCTCGCCACCAAGCTCGATATGGCCGTCAACACGGCACGCAGTGCGCTGACGCAGCTCCAAACCCTCGGCATCGTCCGCGAGATCACCGGCGGCAAATACGGCCGGCTCTACGCCTACGACGCCTATCTCTCGATCCTCAGCGAGGGCACGGAGCCGCTGCGAGGGTAGCTTCGATTGGCGATCAAAGCCTTTGGATGATCGAATTCGACTGCCAGTCGAATCTACGTTCACGCCACCGTGCAGATCCTCACGCCCTGCTTGAGCGAGGCGAGCTTGTCGGGGCGCTTGGGGATGAACTCCTGGCCGAGATAGCCCGTGTAGCCAGTTTCTTGGATCGCCTTGATGATGGCTGGGTAATTCAGCTCCTGCGTCTCGTCGATCTCGGCACGGCCCGGCACGCCGCCGGTGTGGTAATGCGCAAAGGCCTCATGATCGCGTTTGATCGTCGCGATGACGTCGCCCTCCATGATCTGCATGTGGTAGATGTCGTAGAGCAGCTTGAAGTGCGGCGAGCCGAGCTTCTTCACGAGCGACACGCCCCAGGCGCTTTTGTCGCACATGTAGTCCGGGTGGTTCACCTTGCTGTTGAGAAGCTCCATCACCAGCGTGACGCCGAGCTTCTCACACAGCGGAAGCAGGCGCTGGAGGCCCTTGGCACAGTTTTCGAGGCCCTGCTCGTCGCTCATGCCCTCGCGATTGCCGCTGAAGCAGATGACTTGTTTGAAACCAGCCTCAGCGCTGGTCTTCAAGAGCGGCTCGTAGGCCTGCACGAGCAAGTCATGATGTTCGACACGGTTCCAACCCTTCGGAATCGGGCCGATCTTCATGCCGCCCGGGCCTTCGATGGTCGGAAAGCTCACCATGGCGCAATGCAGGCCGTGTTTTTTCACCGTGGCAAAGTCCTTCGGATCGAGCAACTCGACCGATTCGAGGCCGATCTCCTTCGCGGCGAGGCAGAAGTCCTCCAGCGGGATTTCTTTGTAGCACCACTTGCATGCCGAGTGCCTCACCTTGCCACCACCTGCGGCCTTGTCGGCAGCTTCAATCTGCGTTTGCAGCATCGCGGCGATGGCGCTGACACTGGCGAGAGTTCCGAACTGGCGGCGGGAGAAGCTGGGAGGGTTCATAAACGCGAGCCTAAACGACCCGCATCGCTTCGCTCAAGCAAAGAATCAGACCTCTGCACGTGGCAGAGAAGTGAGATATTGATCCCGAAGATGGTTCAAGATGCCCGCGAGTTCGGCAGCATTGAAGCCATAGGTGTCGGGCAGGGCGCCTTCGCAGCCAGCGAGCCGTTTCGACCAGCGTCGCCCCGTGGCATGCGGGCGGAATTCAGGGACATAATCAAAAACGACGAGGTTGTTGTGGCTGAAGCTCCGGATGCCAAACCCCTGCACTTCCTCCCATTTCACCTCAAACTTCCGGAACAAACTGCAACAGATGAGACCGTCGTTCTTCAACGTGAGATAACCCGCACCCGGCATCAGTTGGATCAGAGCGACTGGAATGCCGAGAGCAAAGAAGGCGGCGCACACATACAAGACTGGCTTATCAACGCGAATTCCCATAGTCACTCCGCCCCAAACAAAGAACACACATCCCACCAGCAGGAGCAGCATCGGGAGTTTTGCCGGGCGCAAGGTGACCGTGAAGTCGGGCCCGGGCCACGGAACGGGGATTTGAGACACTTTGGACATGCTGCAAGCTAACGCGGCAGCATCAACCCGCCACCACCGCAGCGCGCGCATTCTCCTCGGCACCTGTCTTCTGCAGGTAGTAGTCGTAGTCGCCGGTGTAGGTGGTGAGCTTGCCGTTGTTGATGTGGATGACCTTTTGGGCGAGGCGGCGGATGAAATGCACGTCGTGGCTGATGAAGACGAGCGTGCCTTCAAACTTCTCCAAGGCCATGATAAGGCCTTCGATGGCCCAGATGTCCAAGTGGGTCGTCGGCTCGTCCATGAGCAGAAGGTTCGGCGGATCGACGAGGAACTTCACGAGGTTCAGACGGCTCTTTTCGCCACCGGAGAGCACTTTGCACTTCTTGTGCACGTCCTCGCGCTTGAACAAAAAGCTGCCGAGGATGCTGCGGGCCTCGTCTTCGCGGATTTCGGGCGAAACACGCTTCAGCTCCTCCAGCACGCTGCATTCCGGGTCGAGTGAATCACCGCGATGCTGCGAGAAGTAGCCGAGCTTGAGGTTCGTGCCGAGCTTGCGCTCGCCTTTTTGAATGGGGACCTCACCGGCGAGGATCTTGATGAGCGTGGATTTGCCAGCACCGTTCGGGCCGACGAGCACGGTGCGCTCGCCGCGTTCGATTTCGAGGTCAAGGCCGGTGTACACCTGCTTCGTGCCGTAGGCCTGATCGACGTCGGTCAGCGTGATGATGCGCTGGCCGCTGCGTGGCGGCTGCGGGAAGTTGAAACGGAAGCCTTTGCGCAGCGGGCGCGGCTTATCGAGCTTCTCCATCTTTTCGAGCTGGCGCTCGCGGCTCTGTGCCTGCGCGGCCTTTGACGCGACGGAGCGGAAGCGGTCGATGAACTCCTGCATGGCCTCGATCTCCTTCTGCTGGTTTTTCCACGCCTGGTTGGCGCGTTCCCAGTTCTCCTCGCGGAGGCGGAGGTAGTCGCTGTAGTTGCCGGAGTAGCTGATGAGCTTGCTCTCCTCGATTTCGTAAACGTTCTGAACCAGCTCGTCCATGAAGTCGCGGTCATGCGAGATCATGAGGATGGCGCCGGGGTAGTTCTTCAAATAATTGCGGAACCACATGAGCGACAGGAGGTCGAGGTGGTTCGTCGGCTCATCGAGCAGGAGCAAATCCGGCTCCATCACGAGCAGTCGCGCCATGTGCGCACGCATGATCCAGCCGCCGCTGAACTCGCGGGCTGGCCGGTCAAAGTCGCTCTCGAGGTAGCCGAGGCCTTTGAGCATGCGTTTCGCCTTCGCCTCGGCCTGCGGGTCTTGCAGCGCATCGTGCTTGGCATGCGTTTCGAAATACTCGGGGCTGGAGACATCGCCGGAGGCCTCGAACTCGGAGAGCTGCTTCTCCAGGCGCTCAATCTCACCCGCCTTGCCGGTGGAAACCTCCAGCACGGTCTCATCGCCCACCGCCTCGCACTCCTGCGGCAGGAAGCCAACCGTGGTCCACTCGTCACGCACGATCTCACCGGCATCCGGCGTGTCCGTCTTCAAGATGAGCGAAAACAGCGTCGATTTGCCTGCGCCGTTCGGTCCCACGAGGGCGACGCGCTCGCCGTGGTTGATCGTCATGCTCGCGCCGCTGAAAAGCGTGCGGGCGTTGAAGGTCTTGGTGACGTTGCGGAGGGTAAGCATGGGGGCGGAGGAGGTAGTGCATCCTCGGCGGTGTGCAATGGCGGAGGCGTCTCCGCGGCCCTCACGCCTGCTTTTTCGAGACCAAAACCCGCGGCTGATGCTCCGTGAGCAGCTTCGATGCCGGCACTTCGACGGCGTTTTCACGCCCGAGGAACTCCAGCAGCACCCGCACGCGGTCCGCGCCGCTCAATTTGGCGTTCACGATGCCTTTCAGGCCGCGCATCGGGCCCTCGGTGAGCTCCACGATGTCTCCCACCTCGATGCCGACCTCCACGACGCGGACCTCATCGTCAGCCATCTCCGCTTTGATCTGCTCGATGACCGAATCATCCACGCGGGCGAGGCTTTCGCCGAAGCCGACGACACGGATGACACTCTGCGAATGCTTCACGGCCCGCAGCATCTCCGCGGCACTGAACCGGGCAAAGAAATAGCTCGGAAACAGTGCCTCGATGAACCACACCTTTCCCCGCCGAGTGCTCTTTTGGAAACGAATGCGCGGGCAGTAGGTCTCCACGCCTTCAAGACCTGCCATCAGGCCAGCCGCGATGTGCTCGCACTTCGGGCGCGAGTGGACAACATACCAGGCTGGTTC
>JBKCXA010000647.1:0-2796 GCA_046316935.1 Prosthecobacter sp. | reverse complement strand
GGCATAGGTGCCCTCGCGCATCGCGGTGGCCATGCCCTGCATGAAGCCTTCGCGACAGTCAGGGTAGATGGCGTGGTCCCCGGCATGCGCGGCGATCACGAGGCCCTCGGCCCCGCGGCTCTCGGCGATGCCGCAGGCGATGGCGAGCATGATGCCGTTGCGAAAAGGGACGACGGTCTTTTTCATGTTTTCATCGGCGTAATGCCCTTCCGGCACCTCGCCGCCGCTTTGGAGCAAATCCGAGGTGAAAAGCCGGTTGATGAAATCGAGGCTGATCACGTCGTGCGGGATGCCGAGCTGATCGCAGTGCCATTTGGCATACGGCAGCTCCTTCGGGTTGTGCTTCGAGCCATAGTCAAAGCTGACCGCGCCGGCCACCTCGTGCTCGCTTCGAGCCCAATGCAGCGCGGTCACGGAATCCATCCCGCCGGAGAGCAGCACGAGCGTCTTCATTCCGGCAGGCGGAGGGTTTCCTCGATGTCGGGAAAGCGGGCCTCACAGGTGAGCTGGATGCCGCCGCGGGCGCCGAACTTCCCTCGCACCACGGCTTGCTTCGGAGCGCAGGCCTTGACCAGATCGTCGAGCACGCGGTTGACGATGGCCTCATTGAAGGCGGCATGGTTGCGGTAGCTGGCGAGATAGAATTTGAGCGACTTGGTCTCCACACAATTGTCCGCGGGGATGTAGAGGATTTCGAGGTGTGCAGAATCCGGCTGGCCGGTGACGGGGCAGATGGAGCTGAACTCCGGGGCGCTGAGGTGAATGCGGTAGTTCCGGCCGGGCGTGCGGTTCGGGAAGGTCTCCAACGCCGCCTGATCCGGCGAGGCGGGGAGTCGGTGCTCGGAGCGGCCGAGCAATTTGAGGTCATTTTCCTGGCTCATGGACGGGCAGCATGCCGCTGGGAGAACGTTTTGCAATCGTCCGAGCTCCCGTGGTGGCTCAAAGCGGTAGTTTACGCACCAAAAGCGTGGATAAGCATGCGTCATGGCACCGGTTTTGGCCCTCCCGAGCTATTAAGGCATGCCGAGACTCTTCTTTCTCAACGCGAATGAAAAGAATGGCGATCCGAATGACCACGACTGACGCTATTCGGCCCCATTTGCGGGCGACGGCTCGCATCACGTCTGTCGGGTCATCGACGCTTCACTTTCGTCGTCGCATGATATGAATCGCTCTTCCAACTTCCCCGCTCAGCCTCAATGACTCCGCTTGATCAGTTCCTGTCGATGGCAATGGCCTATTTCGAGACTTGGAGCTGCGGCCCCAGACTTTCATCCTTTGCCATGAATGCGGCTAGACCCGGAGCTTGGACTACATATCTCCGAAGAAGCAGGGCAACGCTATCCGGAGCCAGGCGGTGTTTGAAAACTCGGCGTCACCCCTTACCTCTCACCCCAGCCATCTTGCCGGATGGCGCCGAGACGGTCACCACCTTGGATGGCCTCAGCGCCACCACCACGCTTCACGGTAAGGAAAACTGATCGTTGAAAAATGGCTTCAGCGCCCGTTATCAGCGCCCCTCACTGAATCACCACCCATCACTCGTAAATCCCATGTCTCCCCAGCAAAAAGCAGAATCCCTCGGCCTCACCTTCACGAAGCAGGCGCCAGGCTACCTGAACCTCTGCATCCGCAGCGGCAACCAGCTCCTCACCTCCGGCCATGTCAGCGACCTCAAAGGCAAGCTCGGAGCCGGTGTCTCCACCGAGGACGGCTACAAGGCCGCGAAGAACTGCGCTGAAAAAGTGCTGCGCTCCGTGTGGGACACGCATGGCACGCTCGACGGCCTCAAAGTCATCAAAGTGCTCGGCTGCGTGAACTCCACGCTTGAGTACAGCGACCAGCATCTCGTCATCAATGGCTGCAGCGACCTCCTGCACGAAATTTTCGGCAAAGAAGGCGATGGCTACCACGCCCGCAGCGCCCTCGGATTCGCCCAACTGCCCACGGGAGCCGCCGTCGAAGTGGAGGCCATCTTTGAGATCAAGGCCTGATCTGACCGGCCGGAGGTCGGCGGCGCTTTTTCGGCGAAAACTTCTCTCAAATCGAAGGTTGCAAAGCCGGTGAGTGCCGCCATAATCGCGGCCCTTCCGAAAGGAAGGAGATGGGTAGGTGCCCGAGCGGTTAAAGGGGGCAGACTGTAAATCTGCTGGCTTACGCCTACGCTGGTTCGAACCCAGCCCTACCCACCATCTTTCCTCACGAGGACACTGGAATGCCTCTCACCGATCCCTATGCCTTCCAGCTCGCTGGTTACAGCGAGCACGATGTCGAGGAAATCCTCGCTGATCTCGACTACCTGCATCGGAATTCTCGCTGGACGCATCGCCGTGATCAAATCGAGCGCATGATCGTCGAGTCGCCCGTGATCCTGACGGACTTCCTCCGCAGCGTGAGCCCGGACGTGGTGCGCAATGCCATGATCCCGCGCCGCGTGAAGGATCTCGTGCTGCGCTGAGGTGGCGCAATCGCCATTCGACATTCACGCGCGGCCATTCACTATCCGCGGCCCATGTTCACCCCTCCGCACGTCTTTGACCAGCCGCCCCCGGCCTTTGACATCCATGCCATCGAGACGCCGGCCTTCGTCGTCGATCTCGAATTGCTGCGCAAAAACCTGGAGAGGCTCGCCCTCGTGCAGCGTGAGGCCGGTGTGAAGGTGCTGCTGGCTCTGAAGGGCTTTTCGATGTTCAGCACCTTTTATCTGTTTCGCTAGAAATTGATCGGTTGCTGTGCCAGCGGCTCGTCTTCGCGGACATGGCACACTACACGATGGTGAAGACCACGACCTTCAAC
>JBKCXA010000646.1:0-2694 GCA_046316935.1 Prosthecobacter sp. | reverse complement strand
AGTCCAACACCTGCGGTTGCCGCCCAGCTTCCCCATTCAAATAAAAAATCGTAGGGCATGAGTGTGGAGTAGACTTCAACAGCATCTTATGCCTGACATAAACCGGACATTTCTTACTTTTTGCTAGACTGGCTCTTGGTTCCTAAAACAAACCAGTTCCCAAATTTGTCCCGACCCAACCCCAGCTTTAAAACTCCTTTGCTTAACTTGCCATTATAACCAGTGTTACCTTGGTTATGGATTAACAACCACTTTGAAAGAGGCAATGTAGTGGTTTGTTTTAATCCGTCTATTAATTGAATTTCTTCTGATTTATCAACTTCTTTTATCTCTGTTTTTATTATTTTATGCACACCAGCACCACTCATCCTGAGTAGGATGACATGATTATTAAATTCCACCAAGTTTTTATTGGCTTCATAGAAGCACTTTTCAAATCTTGCCCAGTCAGCATTCAAATATGATAATTCTATTTCAGACGTCAGAGTCGCGATATCTTGGTAGCCATTCTTTTGGTCCTGAGCAAGAGCGACGGCGCTGACCATTAACAATAATTTTAGTATATTTTTCATTTGATTTTTTCTTATTTAAAAACGCTCCCGCCCCACGAGATATTTCCAGGAAACGGGGTCAGGGTGCAACTGATTGACAAAAGGTTCGCATTCATGAGTTCGGGAGATCGGCTTCCTCCAAAAAGGCGTTTCAACTCCTTCGGCACTTTCTTGACCGCAGCCTTCACGTCAAGATGCGTGAACCGATCCCTCGCCTTCGCAGCCGATTTCATCGCCCGTCACTCTCCGGGCCTTTTCAATCGATCTGCACGAGGATCTCGCGAGGCTTGGCTCCATCGCCGGGGCCGATGATGCCGCGGGCTTCGAGGAGGTCCATCATGCGGGCGGCGCGACCGTAGCCGAGGCGGAGACGACGCTGGAAGAGGCTGGTGGAGGCTTTCTTTTCCTGGCGGATTACCTCGATGCATTGCTCGAGGGTTTCGGCTTCCTCGGCGCTCATGCCGCCGCCTTCCCCTTCCTCTTCGCCCTCGGCGAGGAAGTCGCCACTGTTGGCATCGACTTTGACATCGAAGACCGGTTTACCCTGGGCCACGCAATGCTCGACGATGGCGTGGATCTCATCATCGGTGACGAGAGCGCCCTGGCTGCGGACGGGCTGCGCACCGCCGGGAGGCACGTAGAGCATGTCCCCTTTTCCGACGAGGTTCTCGGCGCCTTTGCGGTCAAGGATGACGCGGCTGTCAAGAGCGGACGAGACCTGGAAGGCGATGCGCGTGGGGATGTTCGCCTTGATGACGCCAGTGATGACGTCCGCACGCGGTGTCTGCGTGGCGACGATGAGATGGATGCCGGCGGCGCGGGCCATCTGCGTGATACGGGCGATGGCCACTTCGATGTCCGCGGGGGCGGTCTGCATCAAATCGGCCAGCTCATCGACGATGACGACGACGTAGGGCAGCGTGTCTGGCACGGGCGGACGGTAGTCGCGCTCGGTGGTGCTGGGTGAAGGCGGCGGCTGGGAATCGCCGAGCCAGGCTCCGCTGGCATCGCGAAGCTGGTTTTTCATCTCGTTGTCGAAATCCTCCAGCTCGGCATCGAGATCGAACTCACCGTCGTCGCGATCGTTTTTCGATGAAAGAGACACGCCGTGGGTGAAGACGGGCTCGGTGGTCATGAGCTCGGCTCCGCCTGCGGGCATCAAATCGGGCTCGACGACCTTCGGAGAGGCTTTGGAAGGCTTCGCGGCATTCGCAGCAGGGGCGGGAGCCGAGGCCGCGGCGGCTGCAGAAGCGGCGCGTTTGGCATCCTGGTCGGCCTTGCGCTTGCGGTTGCGGTTGTTGAAGGTCTCGAAGTTGCGGCAGCCTTCCTGCGCGAAGATTTGGTAGCGGTTTTCCATCTCCTTCACCACCCAGCGAAGGGCGAGCAGGGCCTTTTTCGGATCGGTGACGACGGGAAGAGCCAGGTGAGGCAGTTCCTCGTAGTTTTGCATTTCGACGACCTTCGGGTCGATCATGATGAAACGCAGTTCATCCGGCGCAAAGCGGCAGATGAGGCTCGTGACGATGCTGTTGATGCAAACCGACTTCCCTGAACCCGTGGCACCGGCGACAAGCAGGTGAGGCATCGCGGCGAGGTCGCCGATGATGGTCTTGCCATACACATCCTTGCCGAGGGCGACGGGCAGCTTGGCCTTGCCATTGATGAAGGCTTCATCTTCCAGCAACTCACGCAGAGGCACGATGATCTTCTCCTTGTTCGCCAGCTCGATGCCGACGGTGTCCTTGCCGGGAATCGGAGCGAGGATGTTGATGCGCTCGGCCCGTGTGGCGCGGGCGATGTCGGCGTCGAGATTCGCGATGCGGCTGACACGCAGGCCGTCCACCGGGCGCACCTCGTAACGGGTGATCGCCGGGCCGCGGGTGATATCGCCGGGCTCCACGCTGATGCCGAAACTGGACAGCGCTTTGACGATGGTGGCCTGGGTGGCGAGCAGCTCGCCCTTGTCGGTGGGCGCATGCTGTTCCTCCGGCCAATTGAGCAGGTCGATGGGCGGCAGCTTGTAGTCTTTGAAGCGGACGGTGAGATTTCCCAGCGAACCGTGTGGAGCCTGCTCGATCTTCTGTGCCCGCTTCTTCTCCCACACCTCGGTGAGTTTTGGTTTGTCCTTGTCATCGTCATGCGC
>JBKCXA010000645.1:0-2500 GCA_046316935.1 Prosthecobacter sp. | reverse complement strand
ATCCCATCAGCCAGGCGGACTTTTATCGTTTGCGGGCCTTTTTCGATGCCACCGTGCTGCCGAAGGAGCGGAAGCAGATCGGCCCCGTGGTGCGTGTCTTCAACGAAGGCGTGCCCGCGAGCGTGGTCTTCGTGCGAGGCGAATCAAAACGTCCCGGACCTGCCGTGCAGCCGGCTTTCCCTCGAATCGGCCTCACGAAGTCTGCCGCAGTAGAAAAGCCCGACCGGCTCGCTCTCGCGAAATGGATCACGAGCCGTGACAACGTGCTTTTCCTCCGCTCGATGGCCAATCGCCTCTGGCAGCAGCACTTCGGCAAACCGCTGGCGGGCAATCCCGGCGATCTCGGGCATCAAGGCGAGGCTCCCACGCATCCCGAGCTGCTCGACTGGCTCGCTGCCGAGCTTCCGCGTCAAAACTGGAGCCTCAAAAGCCTTCACAAGCGCCTCGTCATGTCCCGCACCTACCGCCAGGCCGTGCCACAGCAAAAACGCCTCACCGGCGAGATGCTGCGTGATGCCTTGTTGAGCGTGAGCGGCCAGCTCAATCTCAAGAGCGGCGGTCCCAGCGTGCGCCTGCCCTTGCCGCCGGAGATCACCTCCACCCTGCTCAAAAAGCAGATCGAGGTCACCGCCGATCCCGCTGAGCATCGCCGCCGCAGCATTTACACTTTTGCCCGTCGCAACCTACGCCATCCGCTCTTCGAACTTTTCGACCGCCCCGATGCCCAGGCCAGTTGCAGCCGCCGCAACGAATCCACCACCGCCCCGCAAGCCCTCACGATGCTGAACTCCGATTTCGTGAATGAAGCCGCCGCCCACCTCGCGAAACGCCTCACCACGGCCCACGGCTCCGAAACGGAAAAAATCATCCGCGAGGTCACGCAGCTTTGTTTGTCCCGAAATGCCTCCCAGGCCGAAATCGAGGCCGGACGATCCTTTTTGGAAAAACAGGTCTCTCTAGCCGGAGCCTTTGACGAGGCAGTGAAGGACTACTGCCTTGCTGTGCTGAACTCGAACGCGTTTGTGTTTGTGGATTGAGAGCCTCAGCGGGACTTTTCGATGAGTTCCTTCACCTTGGCCGTGATCCGCTCCTCGACGCTTTCGGTGTAGGGAGCGCGGTGGCCGTATTCATACATGCCGCTGGTGCCTTCGTAGCCGCCTTCTTTGAGCACGCGGAGGCTGGGCACATAGCTGAGGAGGTCGTTGTTGTAACCGGAGACCCAGGTGGTGTTCCAACCGTGGGCGGCTTTGAAGTTGAGCGAGTAATCCACGACCGTCTCGCCGGTGAGGGCGATGTAGGTAAGCTCGGGGCCGAAGCTCCATACCTGAATGGGATAGCGCACGCGGTCCGGCGGCGAGCCGAGGGTTTCGTATTGGCGGATGAAGTGCTCGAACTCACGTCGCGGCATGCCGGTGAGGTTGGGGAGGCGTTGTTGGAGTTCCTCCAAAGGCAGGCCGGGTTGCAGCAAAAGCTCGGTGTGGTCCATGGCGACACGCAACGGGCCGCTGAGAGGCTTCATCGGTGCGGCGAGCACCTGCTGGACGCTTTCGGCGAGGATGTGACCATACATGGCGGCGAGCGTGGTGGCCTCGGCATCGCGTCCGCGGATGCGGGGCAGGGGATTGGCATCTCCGCCGCAGTTCTGCACAAACAGGGCGATGCAGCCGGGATGGGCCTTTTCGAGTTCGAGCTGCGCAAAGCCCGCGTAGTCGCCATTGATGCTGAGGCCGCCGAGGGCGGTGGTATGGCAGGAGTAGCCAAAAAGGATGGCGCGGAGGTTTGAGCCGCTTTTCACGGCGATGACGGGCACGTCCTGATCGACCTGGCCGCCGAGCGAACGGCTTTCGGGACCTCGCGAGCGCCTGCGATTCACGGCGACTCCAGCGAGGCCTTGCTCAAAAGAAAGCTCCGCAGGCTGAAGCGCGGCGATGGCGGCTCCGATGACCTCGTCATACTTCGCATAGACGCTGGCGGTGTAGCGATCCCGCGCGGCGGCCTCTTCAGGCGTGAATTCATAGTAAAGCCAGAGCACGTCCTCGGTGACGGGGCAGGAGTGGTTGTGCGAGGTGTTGAGGATGAGGCGCTCGCGAGGAATGTGATGCTTCTTCTCCGCGCTACCCGCGATGATGGCGATCATTTTGTCGCTCAGGCCCACGAGATCCGCGGTGACGATGACGGAGGTGCTGCCGGTGTCATCTCGAAGGGCGAGAGCCTTGAGCCAGATGGGATGCTCGATGCGCTGAGACATCCGCGTCTTGCCGCCATAGCCAGCGAGCGGCACCGGTTCGGTGGGCGTGATGTCCGCCTTCGCAGCACCGGCCTGCCAGGCGGCGAAAAGACTGCCGCCGAGGCTGAGAAAGGCGGCGGCGAGGAGCGGCTTCATGCGAGCACTTCCGTCACGACATGGCCGTGGACATCCGTGAGGCGGAAATCACGGCCTGCATGGCGGAAGGTGAGCTTTTCATGATCGAGGCCGAGCTGGTGAAGGATGGTGGCATGC
>JBKCXA010000644.1:0-3200 GCA_046316935.1 Prosthecobacter sp. | reverse complement strand
GCTGGCTTCGAAGTCCGTGACGTGCATCCCTCGCACTACGGCCGCATCTGCCCGATTGAGACCCCGGAAGGTCCGAACATCGGTCTGATTAACTCCCTGGGCGCTTACGCCCGCATCAACGAGTTCGGCTTCATCGAAACGCCGTATCGTCCGTGCAAAGAAGGCAACGTGGCCGAGAAGATCGACTACCTCACCGCCGACCAGGAAGAAAATCACTACATCGCGCAGGCGAACAACCCGATCGACGAAAAAGGCCGTTTCAAAGGCCCGAAGATCACCGTGCGCTATCGCGGCGAGTTCATCGAAGTGGAGCCTGAAAAGGCCACGCTCATGGACGTGTCTCCGAAGCAGCTCGTGTCCGTCGCCGCCGCGCTCATCCCGTTCCTTGAGCACGATGACGCCAACCGCGCTCTGATGGGCTCGAACATGCAGCGCCAGGGCGTGCCGCTTCTCGAAGCGGAAGCTCCCTTCGTCGGCACCGGCATGGAAGGCAAAGCCGCCCGTGACTCCCGCGCCGTGATCGTCGCGGACGCGAACGGCACCGTCGCCGCCTCCACCGCTGATGTCATCATCGTCACCAAAGACGGCGACCTGCCCATCAAGGAGGACAAATTCCTCGCTGACCCTCTCAAGTCCATCCAGACCGACGAGGAGAAAGGCATCTTCGTTTATCCGCTGCGCAAATTCGGCCGCTCGAACGCCGGAACCTGCATCAACCAGCGTCCGCTCGTCAAAAACGGCCAGAAGATCAAGAAGGGCGATGTCATCGCCGATGGCCCCTGCACCGACAATGGCGAACTCGCCCTCGGCAAGAACATGCTCGTCGCGTTCATGCCTTGGAATGGCTACAACTTCGAAGACGCCATCGTCATCAGCCGCCGCATCGTGAAGGAGGACATCTACACCTCCATCCACATCGAAGACTTCGAAGTCATCGCTCGTGACACGAAGCTCGGACCTGAAGAAATCACACGCGACATCCCGAACGTCGGTGATGAGGCGCTGAAGAACCTCGACGCCCAAGGCGTCGTGCGCATCGGTGCAGAAGTGAAGCCTGGCGACATCCTCGTCGGCAAAATCACTCCGAAGTCCGAGACCGAGCTCGCTCCGGAAGAGCGCCTCCTCCGCGCCATCTTCGGTGAAAAGGCCGCGGACGTGAAGGACACCTCTCTCCGCGTGCCTTCCGGCTGCGCCGGCATCGTCATGGATGTCCGCGTGGCGAATCGCACCAGCGGTCAGGATTCCGACAAGGAAAAACTGAGCCCGGCCGAGTACAAGCGCCAGATCAAGCAGATCGAAGAAGATTACCGCCAGAAGAAGGAAGAGCTCTCCGACCAGCTTACCGACCGCTTGGAAGAAATCATCGGCGAAGACAAGCTCGACAACGACATCGTGAACGGCCAGACGGGCGAAATCATCGTCGCCGCCGGCAAGAAGGTGTCCAAAGCCATGCTCCGCCGCGTCGCTGAAAACTACGACAGCATCGAAATGGATGCTTCGCCGATGCGGAACAAGATCTTCGACGCCATCCAGACCTTCGAACAGAAGTTCAGCGATGCCGACACCGAGCGTGAACGCAATCTCGACAAGATCGAAAGCACCGAAAACGCCGCTGAATCCAACGTGGTGAAGCAGGTTCGCGTGTTCGTCGCCGCCAAGCGTAAGCTTTCCGTCGGTGACAAGATGGCCGGCCGCCATGGAAACAAGGGCGTCGTCGCCACCATCGTGCCGGAAGAAGACATGCCCTTCCTCGAGAACGGCGTGCCGGTGGACATCTGCCTCAACCCTCTCGGCGTGCCTTCACGCATGAACGTCGGTCAGGTGCTTGAAACCCACCTCGGCATCGCTGCCAAGGCCCTTGGCCTGAAGATTGCCACGCCGGTCTTCGACGGTATCCACGAGTCCAAGATCATGGACTTCATCAAGGACGCCAAAAAGCAGCCTGGTTACGAGTGGATGGGCCTCACCGGCAAATCCCGCCTCTACGACGGCCGCACTGGCGAGGCCTACACGCAGGACACTGTCGTCGGTTACATTTACATGCTGAAGCTGGGCCACCTTGTCGCTGACAAGATCCACGCCCGTGCTGTCGGCCCCTACTCGCTCGTCACGCAGCAGCCGCTGGGTGGTAAGGCGCAATACGGCGGCCAGCGCTTCGGTGAGATGGAGGTGTGGGCGCTCGAAGCCTACGGCGCCGCCTACACACTGCAGGAGCTCCTCACCGTCAAATCCGATGACGTGCAGGGCCGCACACGCATTTACGAGCAGATCGTCAAAGGTGACCACGCCCTCCAGGCTGGCACACCGGAGTCGTTCAACGTGCTCATCAAGGAAATGCAGTCCCTGGGCCTCGATGTGAAGGTGCATAAACGCGCCGGAGCTGAGGAACAGCACGCTGAGCTCGAAGGCCTCGAGCGTTTCGCCACGGCGGCGGGCATGTGACCCGTCGTTTTTCCCACCACACAGAAGACAAGCAGCAACCTCCTTACCTCATCACCATCATGTCTGAACCCAGCTTGAAAGAAATCTTCGGGGAAAACAAACCGGCCAGCGAATTCGACTACGTGTCGATCTGCATCGCCTCGCCCGACCGCATCCGCGGCTGGTCCTCCGGCGAAGTGAAAAACCCGGAAACCATCAACTACCGCACGTTCAAGCCCGAAAAAGGCGGCTTGTTCTGCGAGCGCATCTTTGGACCCACCCGCGACTGGGAGTGCGCTTGCGGCAAGTACAAGCGCATCAAGCACAAGGGCGTCATCTGCGACCGCTGCGGCGTCGAAGTGACCCTCTCCCGCGTGCGCCGCGAGCGCATGGGCCACATCGAGCTCGCCGTCCCGGTGACTCACATCTGGTTCTACAAGTGCATGCCTTCCCGCATCGGTCTCATGCTCGACATGACCGCCCGCTCGCTGGAACGCGTCATCTACTACGAAGACTACATGGTCGTTGATCCCGGCTCCACGCCCCTCCAACGCGGCCAGCTCCTCGGCGAAGTCGAACTCCGCGAAGCTGAAGAGCAATACGGCGCGGACGCTTTCCGCGTCGGCATGGGTGCCCAGGCCATTCGCGACATCTTCTCCCAGATCAATCTGGCCGATGCGATCAAGGATCTCCAGGAAGCCATGGGCAAGACCCGCTCCAAGCAGACCCGCAAGAAGCTCGCCAAGCGTCTCAAGCTCTGCCAGGGCTTCGCCGAGAGC
>JBKCXA010000643.1:0-2186 GCA_046316935.1 Prosthecobacter sp. | reverse complement strand
AGCACGGTGACCGCTGGCAATCAGTTCGACGGCTCACTCAACATCAACAATGGCAACAGCACATGGAACGGTGCGCTGAACATCAACCGCGGCACCGTGGTGTTTACCAATGTGGCCGGCAGCGGGATTGCGACGCCGTATGCCAGCAATCCAGGTGATGTGAACTTCAACCAGTTCGGGAGAGTTATTTACCGCAATATCGACGGTGCCACTTTGAACCGCACGGGAACCCTGAATTATGCCGCATCTGCGGTTGGCGAGTTCCAGGTGGACAACGTCGGCGCCCTCGCCTCGAACTACACGATCAACCAGATCGGTCTGACGACCATCGGCGCGGGGGCGGCCATGCGTGTGTTCCTGGCTGACGCAGCCAGTGCGCTGAACATTGGAGACGTGTCTCTCACTGGCACGGGGAGCATTTCAGTCGCGGGTGGGGATGCGGACTCGTTTGTCACGATTTCGGGTGTGATCTCCGACGGTGGCGGGGCCTTCGGTCTCGACGTAAACAATGACTTGGGAGCTTGGGCCCAGACAAACACGCTCGTGCGGCTTAATGGTCTGAATACCTTCACGGGTGCGCTTGGGCTGTCCGACGGTGTGCTCGAATTCAGCACCGTCACCAATATCAGCGGCGGCCCTAGCAATCTCGGCGCGGGTAGTATCATCAACCTCGGCGGTGGAACCCTGCGCTTCATCGGCGGCACCTCCATGTCCACGGACCGCCCCATCACCCAGACTGGATCGGCTACGCTGGCCGCCAATGGCACGGGCGGAGCCACGATGACCTACACTGGCGCTGTCGCGGGCGGTGCCAGCACCCTCACACTCGATGGCACCGGCGAGGGCATCCTCAACGGCGCTGTCACTCAGACCGCCGGCGGCACCAATGACCTCACCAAAAATGGCACTGGCACTTGGTCGCTGAATGCCACCAACACGCTCGCGGACGACATTCTCGTGAACGCAGGCACGCTGAACATCAACGTCACCCAGGCCCCTGGCGATGACATCGTCATCACAGGCGCGGGGACCATTGTGAATATCAATGCCGTCAACGCCCATCAAGGGGACGACCTTTTCATCCGCAACGGCGCTGTCGTGAACCTCGGGGTGAATGGCGCTCTAGGTGCCGGCATGGATGCTCTCAACATCGCTGAAAACGCCGCCGCAGCTGCCACTGCCACGCTCGATCTGAAAGGCTTCACGAGCACAGTTCCTGCCGCCACCACCATCGGGTTTGAAAACAGCGCCGTGGGCGAGATTGTGAGCAGCGTGGGGAACGGCGTGCTCACCTCCGGCAGTTACGTCGTGCGAAACGGCTCGGTGGCATCTTCAGTCACGCTTGCGGGGGCTGGGGGGGTGACGAAGAATGGCGCGGGCATCTTTACCCTGAGAAGCATCAACACCTTCACGGGGGCCTCCGTCGTTACGGAAGGCCAATTGGTGCTGGATTACAGCACGAATAACACCAGCAAGATCGCTGCTGCCGCCGGTCTCACTCTCGGTGGTGCTGCCGGGGATGCCAATCCGCTACTCACTTTCAGTGGCAATGCCACAGCAGCTTCCACCCAGGCATTCACGACCCTCACGCTGATCAATGGGGCCAGCGATTTCGTCCCCGTGAGCAATGGCGGGCAGGCCATGAACGTGAACTTCACCACCATCACCCGCACCGCAGCGGGCGGAACCGTCGATTTCACTCTTCCGGCGGTTGGCAGCATCACTACGACGCAGGCCCTCGCCAATGGCATCCTGGGTGGTTATGCCACGGTGAGCAATGGTGCGGCCTTTGCTTCCAAGGACGGCTCCAACAACATCATTCCCCTCGTCGCCACCGCCAAGGATGCTGTCGGCACTTGGCTGACCACAGATAACGTCATCGACACCACCGGTTACTCTGGCACCCTGGTGGGCTGTGCCCTGGTGAACAGCATCACCTTCTCCCAGCCCGGCTCCACTGTCGCGGTCGGCGGAAAACTCGGCATTACCTCCGGCGGCGTGCTCGTGACCAGCGGCTCCAACGGGGCGGGCATCAGCGGCGGTCAGATTTTGGCCGCCACGCCAGACCTGATCATCCACCAGCAGGCAGCCGGGGATTTCACCCTCAGTTCCGCTGTCACTGGTGCTCTCGTCATCACCAAGACGGGAACGGGCGGCCTCATCCTCAGCGGTTCGAACACCTCTAC
>JBKCXA010000642.1:0-4540 GCA_046316935.1 Prosthecobacter sp. | reverse complement strand
TCGGGCAGGCGGCTTCGCACTCGTATTGGTTGGTGCAGTTGCCGAAGCCTTCCTTGTCCATCTGGCGAACCATGCCGAGCGTTCGGCGGTCCTTCTCGGGCTTGCCTTGGGGCAAGAGATTGAGCTGGCCAGCCTTGGCGGAGACGAAGAGCATGGCGCTGGCGTTTTTGCACGCGGCCACGCAGGCACCGCAGCCGATGCACGCGGCGGCGTCCATCGCGGCGTCGGCCACTTCTTTGCCGATGGGCAGCGCGTTGGCGTCCTGCGGCGCACCGGTGCGCACGGTGACGAAACCACCGGCCTGCTGAATGCGATCAAAGGCACCACGATCGACGACGAGGTCTTTGATGACGGGGAAGGCCTTCGCGCGGAAGGGCTCGATCCAGATGGTGTCACCGGTGCGGAACTTGCGCATGTGAAGCTGGCAGGTCGTGGTGGCCTTCTCGGGGCCGTGTGGCACGCCGTTGATCTGCATGGAGCACATGCCGCAGATGCCTTCGCGGCAGTCGTGATCGAATGCGACGGGTTCCTGGCCTTTGGAAATGAGGCGCTCGTTCACGATGTCCATCATTTCGAGGAAGGAGGCATGATCCGGGATGTCCGGAGCATCGATGTCCTGGAAATGACCGGGCTGGCCTGCGTTCTGACGCCAGACTTTGAGGTGAAGATTGAGTTGGGACATGAGAGGTGATTAGTCGAGGTATTCTTCCCAGGATTTGGGGTCGGAGTGGAGATGGATCAAAGCGAGGATGCGGATGCCTTCCGGCACTCTTGTGTAAAGAAGGCCCCAAGGGAAGACGTCCAGCATGATCCGGCGGATGTTGCCGCGAAGACGTCGGAATGCTTCCGGGTGGAGTGAAATGTCCCGCATGGCAGCCTCGACGCAGTCGAGGAATCGCAGTCCAAGCTGGTGTTGTTTCTTTTCATAATCGGCGGCGGCTTCGGAGATCTGGAGTTCGGCAAGGCTGGAGAGTCTGACGGTCATCGGGTCTGCCGTGTGAGGTTTTGGCGGATGCGCGCGATGGCATCAAAGGCGTCCACCGTCTCCATGCGGCCCTCTTCGATAGCTGCATTGGCTTTTTCGGCGAGATCCAACCAGCGGGATTCGCGTTCGGCATCCACTGGGGTGCTCTCATCGATGCTGCGGATCAAAACATGCGTCAGTCGGCAGCGCGACTCGACCGGCAGTTCGAGCACGGTGCTTTCGATTTCGGCGTAGTCGATGACTGGCATGGCGGGACGGAGATGGAAGGTTATTTATAGCTGCGGACGGCGAGATGGACTTCTTCAAAGGTCAGCGGCTCTTTGTTGAGCGTGGGCTTGCTGAAGTCGCCGGTGTATTCCCAGGCGGCGGCGTAGCTGAAGTTTTCGTCGTCGCGTTTCGCCTCGCCATCGGGGTATTGGTGCTCGGTGCGGAAATGGCCGCCGCAGCTTTCCTCGCGGTTCAGGGCGTCGATGCAAAGCAGTTCGGCGAACTCCATGAAGTCGGCCACGCGTCCGGCCTTTTCGAGCTCGGGATTGCAGGCGTCGCCGCTGCCGGGGACGACGACATTCGTTTTGAACTCCTCGCGCAGCTCGGGGATGCGCTTGAGCGCCTCGGTGAGGCCGGCGCGGTCGCGGGCCATGCCGCATTTATCCCAGACGAGGAGGCCGAGCTCGCGGTGGAAGCTGTCCACGCTGCGCTTGCCTTTGCTGCTGAGGAAGCCCTTCGTCTGCGCGGTGCAGACTTCGAGCGCCTTCTTAAACTCCGGATGCTCGGCGGTGACGCTGCCGGGCTTTTGATGCACGAGGTAGTTCGCGATGGTCGTCGGGATGACGAAATAACCATCCGCGAGCCCCTGCATGAGCGCCGAGGCACCGAGACGGTTCGCGCCGTGATCAGAGAAGTTCGCTTCGCCGAGCACGTGCAGGCCAGGGAGGTTGCTCATGAGGTTGTAGTCCACCCACAAGCCGCCCATCGTGTAATGCACGGCAGGGTAGATGCGCATTGGCTGCTTGTAGCCGTCTTCGCCGGTGATCTTTTCATACATGGCAAAAAGGTTGCCGTAGCGCTCGGCGATGGTCTTCTGGCCGAACTGGCTGATGGCCTCCGCGAAGTCGAGATAAACACCTCGTCCGCCAGGGCCGACGCCACGTCCGTCATCACAGGCTTCCTTGGCGGCACGGGAGGAAATGTCACGCGGGGCGAGATTGCCGAAGCTTGGATATTTGCGCTCCAGGATGTAGTCGCGGTCTGCTTCAGGGATTTGTGCCGCTGGCTTGCCGACGTCGGCGGCGTTTTTCGGCACCCAGATACGGCCGTCGTTGCGGAGCGACTCGGACATGAGCGTGAGCTTGCTCTGATAATCGCCGCTCACCGGAATGCAGGTCGGGTGAATCTGCGTGTAACAGGGGTTCGCGAAGAACGCGCCCTTCTTGTGCGCACGCCACGTCGCGGTGACGTTGCAGCCCATCGCATTCGTGGAGAGGTAGAAAACATTGCCGTAACCGCCGGTGCAAAGCAGCACCGCATCGCCCGCGTGCGCCTCGATTTTGCCGGTGACGAGATTGCGCGTGATGATGCCCTTCGCGTGACCATCGACGGTCACCACATCGAGCATCTCCGTGCGCGGATACATCTGCACACCGCCTGCGGCGATTTCCTTGTTGAGCGCCGAGTAGGCACCGAGCAGGAGCTGCTGGCCCGTTTGACCACGCGCATAAAACGTGCGGCTCACCTGCGCACCGCCGAAGGAGCGATTCGCCAGCATGCCGCCGTATTCGCGGGCAAAGGGCACGCCCTGAGCCACGCACTGGTCGATGATGTTCACGCTGACCTCGGCGAGACGATGCACATTGGCCTCCCGAGCGCGGAAGTCGCCGCCTTTGACCGTGTCATAAAAGAGGCGATGCACGCTATCGCCGTCGTTTTGGTAGTTCTTCGCCGCGTTGATGCCGCCCTGGGCCGCGATGGAGTGCGCACGACGAGGCGAGTCCTGGAAGCAGAAGCACTTCACCTTGTAGCCCAGCTCCGAAAGCGTCGCCGCAGCCGAGGCACCGGCCAGGCCGCTGCCCACGACGAGCACGGTGAACTTGCGCTTGTTCTTCGGATTGATGAGCTTCGAGTCCTGCTTGTGCTTGGACCACTTCATGGCCATCGGGCCGGAGGGAATGTGGGAGTCGAGTGGCATGGCGAGAGTAAAAGGTCGAATGGCGAATGCAGAATGACGAAGGAATCAGCGACCGTAGCCGAAGAGCCAGATGGAGAGGACGATGGCGGCGTTTCCGGCGAAGATGAGGCCCGCGAAGGCGTAACCGGCCTTTTTGAAGAGCGGCTCGGACTTGTCCGTGCTGATGCCGAGCGTCTGGAAGAGGCTGGAGAAGCCGTGGCTCAGGTGGCTGCACAGCAGCGCCATGGCGATGAGGTAGAAAATCGACGCTGGAGCCCAGGAGAAGCCGTCGATGACCATCTTATAAACGTTGTGCACCTTCTCGCCGTGGAGGTCGATCTTGTAGGCGTCCGAGTTGTAGGTGTTTCCGATGCGCACGGTGTAGTGCAGCAGGTGGTAAACCACGAAGGCCAAGATCGTCAGGCCGCTCCAGATCATCGTGTGGGAGGACTTCGAGCTCACCTGCGCCTTGTGCTGGCCGTATTTGTTCGGGCGGGCCGCGTTGTTCTGCTTCGTGAGCGAAACCGTGGCGACGACATGGATCAAAACGGCGGCTAGCAGGCCGATGCGGGCAATCCAGACACCACCGCCATGCAGCGCCGTTTGCAGCAGGTGGCCGTATTCATTGATCGCATCCTGACCGGCGAAAATGAGCAGGTTGCCGACGAGGTGCCCGAAGACGAAGCCGATCAGCACAAGGCCCGTCAGTGCGACGAGGATCTTCTTGCCGATGGAGGAGGCGTAAAAACGTGAAAAGGAGTCAAAAACAGCGCTCATGTGGGGAGTGGAAATCCATCATGGAGATACGGAACAACCGCGCAACCGGGATTCATGTTCTGTGCCTTCCGTGGAAGGGATTTTGCGGGCAGATTCTTCGCTCGCGGTATGACTGGCACCCGGGATAGAAGAAAGGCCGGGGCGCGTTCTGCCTTCTTCCTATGCGGACTCTCACGCGCCTGCTTTTTTGCTGCCTCACCACCGTCGCTCTCGCCCGCGGCGGCGACCCTTCCCGCGAGATCGACGCCTTGCTGGAGCAGGACTGGAGCAAAAACAGCCTCCGAGGTAACCCGCCTGCCTCGGACGAGACCTTTGCCCGGCGCCTCCATCTCGATGTGATCGGGCGCATTCCCACGCGGGAGGAGCTTCTCACCTTCCTGGCCGATCCGGCACCGGACAAGCGCTCGCGGCTCATCGACAGGCTGCTCGCCAGCGAGGGCTTTGACCAGCATCAGTTTCATTTCTTCGCCGATCTGCTCCGCGTGCAGTCGCGGGCCAATGGCGGCCAGGGGGACATGACTTCCAAGCCCTACGTCGAACATGTGAAGCGCCGAATCCGCGAAAACATGCCCTTCGATGCCTTCGCCCGCGAGCTGCTCACCGCGCAGGGCAAG
>JBKCXA010000641.1:0-8193 GCA_046316935.1 Prosthecobacter sp. | reverse complement strand
GGAAGGTGCCCGGTTATCCGCAGGACCGCATGATCTACGCCACCTGGCATAAGCCGGTCGTCGTGATGTGCAATCAGAACAGCTACAGCAACGCGGAGGTCTTCAGTCATGCCATCAAGACCCTGAAACGCGGCCAGCTCGTCGGTGTGCAGACCGCAGGCGGCGTGATCAGCACCGGCGCGACGAGCATCATGGACGTTGGCACGCTGCGCCTGCCTTTCCGCGGCTGGTATGTGCTCTCCAACGGCCAGGACATGGAGCTGATGGGTGCCAAGCCCGATCACATCATCTGGCCGCAGCCCGGCGACAAAACGGATCGCCAGCTCGACAAAGCCGTCGAGGTGCTCAAAGCCGATGTGGAGACGTGGAAGAAGCGTCCGCAGCCGAAGCTGATCAAGGCGAGTGAGCGAGTTCAGGTGAAGCAATAAGCCGATAAGCCAAGGTTTCTGCCATCGTTCATAGGTCGATGCCAAACTGTGACTTTTTCGCTGCTGGTGATGATCACCGAGCTGTTCTGGAATTCGTCTTCAACGAACTGAAATGCGATGTTTACGAGCTCAGTTCAGAGCCAGGGTGCTCGTGCGCTCAATTTCGTTCTTCGGAGGAGATCATGTCTCTGTATGGCTTCACAGATTGGTCTGAGCTAAATCGTTCGATCTTGCTCCAACTCCATCCACATGAGGCAGGAGGAGAGGTGACATTCAAGGAAACGATTCTCAAGTATCCCGCATCTCCGGATAAAGCGGTTAAATACTCTAGCCAAGGCTGGGGATTGATTCAGTTGTATCTCGAACCACCTCGAAGAGGAGTCTTGCAGAGCTCGCATACGAATCACAATTCTGAAACTCGCGCGAATACCTGGCATTCCACGATCACTGATATGGGAAGTCCTTCAGCATGGAACTGGGCTGCGGTGAGCCGGTTTTCCCGCCAACTGAACTCGTTCATCCGAAAGTCCGCAGTCGATAAAATACATTCACAGGTGGTGATGCCTCAAGCTCGGGCTATGCGTGCTTCTGGCCTGAAGTTTTGGCCTTGGGACCGAGATGATGCTGGAAGCAAGTTGGAATAGGTTGGTTTGGCGTCTTTCTAGGGCAAAAGCCACACGGACACCAAGGAATGAATATTCAATACTTGAAGGCTTGCATGATGGTCCGAAGATCAGTGGATGATCCACATCTACAGGCTTTTTCTTGCCGTTTGTTTCGCCAGTAGTGCCTTATCGAAAGACCTTTGCCAACAACCTTCACCCGAGGCGATGGCTGAGGCGGCGGGGGTGAAGTTGCCGCCGCTGCCGTGGCATGTGGCGAATGTTTGGTGGGACTTTGAGAAGCCGGTGGAGCATTTCACGTCGCTGGAGGTCGATGTGACGATCGACCGGGATGTGCCGGAGAATTATAATTTGTACATCTCGCCGTGCGGTATCGCGAAGATCAACGGATTGCAGTTTTACGGTGGCATCCAGACGAACATCAACGGCTGGGCCACCAAGGAGAGCCGCGAGCGCGTGCATCGCGGCAAGGGCGGCATCTTCTCTCGCTGGTCGAGCGACAAGACGACGCCCATCGGCCTCGATCATGTGCGCACGGCGGCGGACGACTGTTTGGTGGAGAGCGCGGGGTATGAGGGCGAGTTTGCGAGCGTGCGGAGGCCGTTTGTGTGGTCGAAGGGGACTTATACTTGGTGCATCACGAGGGGTGTGACGGAGGGCGAGAGCACGTGGTTTACCTGCTCGATCCGCGATGCGAAGGGCGCGGTGCATGAGGTGGGCAGTTTGCGATTTGAGGGCACGGACTTCACGTTTTGGGAGAGGCATTCGGCCTTCGTGGAAGTGTACAGCACATCGAAGATTCCGAAGTCCGGCATCCCGAAGGTGAAAGTTACCTTTGGCTGGCCACGGCTGAACGGGAAGAAGGTGCCGCTGAAGAAAGCGCATGCGTATTACCCTGACAAAGGCGGCCCGGATTCGCCGGACTGCGCGTGGGTGAAGGCGGAGGGCGAGAACTGCGTGGTGGAGGTCGGCCCGATCTTCAAACGCGATGAGGCGAAGCGGCGGCATGATCTAAACGTGGCCGATTCTCTCCGAGAATCGAGCCCTGGGTGGTGAGGGGCTCGATTTTTGGAAAAAATCGGCCACTTCAGTGCCACGCTTCCGGGCAATAGTGGGTGTATTCGCCGGGGGTGAGGCGGGCTTTGGCCGGATTGTCGGCGATGTAGGTTTGAATGCGGCGAAGGGATGCCTCGTGACGGATGATGTGATCGAAGCTTTCGGGCTGCCAGAATTCGCCCTGTCGTCCGAGAAGACGCTGAATGGCACCGGCGCTGAATCGTTTCCATGAGAAGCAGGTCTTCTGAATGTCTTCGCCATCCATCAGGGTGACAAGCACATGAACGTGATTCGGCATGAGGACGAAGTCGCCAAGATCGTAACGAGTTCCGTCAAAGTGTCGCAGAGTTGACTCGACATGAGCGCGTACCTCGCCGCGACGCAGCAGGCATTCGCCGTGGCCTTGATCGAGGTGATCCTGCCAGCGGCGTGAGAAGCGCTCGTGGTAATCGCGGCGTTGATCGGGCGGCAGGCTGTCGAGATCGGCTAGAGTGATGCCATGCTGATGCAGCTAGGCATCGCGTTCAGCCTGCCATTGACGCCAGAGGGCGACCGGGATGGAGTCGGCGGTGCGCCAGGTGATGAAGTAGGTGCGGCCGGTTTGCTGCCAGTGGGGGAGGAGGCCGTGGGAAACGTTTACATGGCCGTCTGGATCAAAAGGGACGAAACGCATGGCAGTGAGAGTGGCCGATTTTCTTCGAAGATCGAGCCTTGGGAGTCATGGGCTCGATTTTTGGAAAAAATCGGCCACGGACAAGGCTCAACTTTTGGTAAAAGTTGGCCACTAGAGATGCTGCTTCAAATAGCTCGTCATGAGCTCATAAAGATGCCGGGAGGTGCCTTTGCCGGTGTTGATGGAGTGGTTGCGATTGGGATAGGGCATCACGGTGAAGGGTTTGTTGTGGGCGATGAGCTCGTTGATGAGCTTTTCGACGCCTTGGTAGTGGACGTTGTCATCGCCGGTGCCGTGGATGAGCAGGAGGTTGCCTTGGAGTGACTTGGCGTGGGTGATGGGCGAGCCGGCGGTGTAGGCTTTGGGCTGGTCCTTCGGCAGGCCCATGTAGCGTTCCTCGTAAATGGTGTCGTATAGGCGGCGGTCCGGCACGGGCGCGACGGCGATGGCGGTGCGGTAGAGGTCGGGAAACTGGAAGATGGCGTCGAGGCTGCTGGTGCCGCCGCCGCTCCAGCCCCAGATGCCGACGCGTTTCGGATCGAGGAAGGTGAACTGCTTCAACAACGATCGCACACCGGCGGCTTCTTCGCGGGCGTTCAAGATGCCGAGTTGCAGATGGGCGGCCTTGCGCCATGCGCGGCCTTTCGGCGCGGGTGTGCCGCGGGTGTCCACGCTGGCGATGACGTAGCCTTGTTGAGCGAGCATGGCATGCCAGAGCATCTTTTGGCCGCCCCAGGAATCTTTGACGGTTTGGCCCGCGGGCTCGCCATAGACGTTCATGAGGAGCGGGTGCTTCTTGTTTGGATCGAGGTTGGCCGCGGTCATGATCCAGGCATCGGCCTGGATGCCATCGCCGATGTCCACGAGGATGAATTCCGTCTTGGGGAGGCTCACGGCGGCTAGTTTTTCAAGGAGCTTGGTTTGAGGCTTGAGTGTGCGCTTGGTGAGGTGCGCGGGGAACTCGATGAGATCGACGACGGGCGGCGAATTGAAGGTGGAGTGCGTGTGAATGGCCCATTTGGCATCTTCGCTGATGTCGTAGGTGTGCGTGCCGGGCTGAGTGGAAAGGCGCTGCGGCTTACCGCCATCGAGGCTGATGCGGTAAAGGTATCGCTGCGTGGCATTGTCCGGCGAGGCGTAGAAGTAGAGGGCGCCGTTTTGGACATCATTGACCTTGGTGAATTCGATGACGTCGAAGGAGCCGGTGGTGATGGGGGTGAGTTTGCCGGAGAGAGTGGCGCGGTAGGCGTGACGCCAGCCACTGCGCTCGCTGAGCCAGAGGAAGTCATCGCCGATCCAATGGATGGGATTGTCGTTCTCGATCCAGGCTTTGTCGGTCTCGGTGAGGATGACCTTCGTTTCGCCGGTGGTGGGATCGGCGAGCATGACCTTCAGCGTGTTTTGCAGGCGGTTGAACTGCTGGAGCAGCACCGCTTTGCCGTCCTTGGTCCACTCGGCATGCGGCAGGTAATGCTCGCGTGGATCGCCGGGGACCTTGAGCCACGTGACGGTGCCGCCGCTTGCCGAAACGATGCCGAGTCGCGTGGCGGAGTTCTTTTCGCCGGCTTTGGGATAAGGGAAGGTGGTGAAGCGCTGGTAGGTGCCGTCGGTCTGGTTCACCATCGAGAAGCGCTTCACGTCTTTGGCGTCGAACTGCCAGAAGAGGAGCTGCTTGCCATCGGGGCTCCAGCGGTAGCAATCGCGCAGGGAGAGCTCTTCTTCGTTCACCCAGTCGGAGGTGCCGTTGATGAGCGTGTCGCTGCCGTCGGTGGTGATGGCGGTGATGCGGAGGTCGGGCACGTTTTGGACGTGGAGGTTGTTTTGACGCACGTAGGCCACGCGGGAACCATCGGGCGAGAATTTGGCAAACATCAGCGTCGAGGGCGCGGCATCGCCACCGAGCTTCACGAGCTTCTTCGAGGCGAGATCGAGCAGCCAGTAGTCACCGCGGGTGTTTTTGCGCCAGACCTTCTTCGTGTTGGTGAAGAGCAGCGCTTGGGACTCGTCGGCATTGAACTCGTAGCTGTCCACGCTCAGCGGCTTCTTTTCGCCTTTCGGCGTCAAAGCCTTCGCGGAGGCGAGGATGGTTTGCTTGCCGGTTTCGATGTCGTTGCGGACGAGATCCTTGCCGTCCTTGCCTTCGGCGGGTTTTTCGAGGGTGAAGTAGGAGGCGCTGATCTTGCTCCACTTGAGCGCAGGCATCTTTTCCTCCTCAAACTCCTTGTCGGTGAAGATGCGGGCGAGGGTGAGCTGGGCGGGATCAGGCTTCGCGGGCTCGGCGTGGAGCGCGGTGAGGGCCTGGAGTGCGATCAGCAGGAAAAGCGGGGCTTTCATGCGGCATGCTGAAGGATGGGCTGGAGGATGTCTTGATTGTTTTTTGCCGAAAGACGGTGCTTGGCTCGATTTTCGGAGAAAACCAGCCACGATGGCTGGATGAACCTACCACGACTTCTGCTTTGGTTTTCGCTGCTCACCCTCGGATTGCATGCCGCAGAGCCTTTTGCGGTGTATCGCGGTGATTTGGAATTGAAGTCGCGTGACGGGTTGGTGAGCTCGTGGGGTAATCTCACGCGCATTCACGGCGCACCGCGAGTGTGGAAAGTGAAGACACCGGGCGGTGTGAAGGAAGTCGTGCGCTTCGATGGAGCCTCGGCGGTGTGGCAGGCGGTGAGCGTTTGGGGTCGCGTGGATGGTGCGAGGACGATTGTGGCGCTCGCACGCATCGGCGGTGAGGGTGTGCTATGCGATGGCTCGACGCGTTCGGGCGCGGATGCGATCCGCGTGAAGGGGGATGGCACGAAGTGGGAGGTTTTGAAGTTCACGAGGCCGACGAGTGAGCTGGGCGGATTCATCATCGGCACGGATGTGGCGACGCAGAATGGCGTGAAGGCCGATGTGGCGGAGATCGCGGTGTTTCGCGGCATTTTGAGCGAAAAGGAACTGGCGGAGGAAGAAGCGAGGCTGCGTCAAAAATGGGGCGAACCGGTTGATTTGCCGGACTCGGAGCAGATTCAGCCTTGGAAGCCGTTTGCAGGCCTCACGACGAAGTTGTTGCGCAAAAACGGGCAGGATGGCGTGCACACTTACCGCATTCCCGGTTTGGCGACGACGACGAAAGGCACGCTGCTGGCGGTGTTTGATCTGCGGCATGAGGGCGCGGGCGATTTGCCGGGAAACATCGATGTGGGGCTCACTCGCAGCACCGATGATGGTGAGACGTGGAGTGCCACGCAGCGAGTGATCGACTATGATGGCAGTGGCGTGGGTGATCCGAGCATCCTGGTGGATCGCGAGACGGGCCGCATTTTTGTGACGGCGCTGTGGTCGAAGGGCAATCGCGCGTGGTTTGGCAGCGGGCCGGGCATGACGCCGGAGGAGACGGGACAGTTTGTGATCTCGCACAGCGATGACGATGGCGTGACGTGGTCGCCACCGGTGAGCATCACCGCGCAGGTGAAGCAACCGGAGTGGCGCTTGTGCTTCGACGGGCCGGGCTGCGGCATGCAGTTGAAGGATGGCACGCTGGTGTTTCCGGCGCAGTTTCGCGATGCGAAGGGCAAGCCGCATGCCTGCTTCATCACGAGCAAGGACCACGGCGCGACGTGGACGATGTCGCCACCGTGTGAAGGGCCGACGAGCGAGGCGCAGATCGTCGAAACGAAGGACGGCATGCTCATTTCGATGCGCGATGAGTCCCGCAGCGGCCAGCGCAAGTGGCAGCGATGGGATGGCGCGGCGTGGAGCAAGCCGTGGCTGGATTTGCCTGATCCTGTGTGCCAGGCGAGCCTGCTGCGTCATCCGGATGGCACGCTGCTTTTCAGCAATCCAGCCGATGCGAAAGGCCGTGTGAGGCTCACCGTGCGTGAGAGCCGCGATGACGGTGAAACGTGGAGCGAGGGTCGCGTGATCACGCCGAGTGGGAGCATGTATTCCTGCATGAGTGTGATGCGCGATGGCCGCATCGCGATGGTGTATGAAGGCGCGGGCGGTTTGTGGTTCGCGAGTTTTGGATTAGAGAGCCGATGATCATGCCTGTCTGGAATGAATACTTCGCCGTCGCGTTCTTCGCGATCACCGCCGTGCTCGCGGCGGAGGGAAAGCATGTGGATTTGTTTGGCGTGCTCGTGCTGGCGCTCGTCACGGCGGTCGGTGGCGGCACGATTCGCGATCTCTGCCTCGGCGTGCGGCCCGTTTTTTGGATCGAGCAGCCGCAGGTGGTGTGGACGGCATTGATCGCGGCATCGGTGACCTTTGTGATCGTGCGTTTTACTCATCTGCCCTCGCGTCTGCTTGACGTGGCAGATGCGTTTGGCCTCGCGTTGTTTGGCATCGCAGGCACGGAAAAGGCGCTGGCGTATGGCACGCCAGGCATCGTGGCGGTGCTGCTCGGCATCGTCACCGGGGTGGCGGGCGGCATCCTGCGCGATGTGCTGCGCAGCGAGATCCCGTGGGTGTTCAAAGCGGAGGTGAATTTTTATGCGACGGCCGTTTTCGCCGGCGCGGTGGTGTTTGTGGCGCTGCGCGAGTATCTGCCGCCATCCGAAACGCATCGCTACATCGGCATGGCTGTCATTCTCGTCATGCGCCTGGCGGCGATGAAGTGGAAGCTGAGGCTGCCGACGTATCGGACGCGGGGAAATGCAGATGCTTAAAGCAACCTCGCGGCGGCTTCGGCGAGCGGGCTGCGCTCACCTTTGACCAGCGGAACGTGGGCGGCAAAGACTTGACCGCGCATGCGCTGGCGGGTGTACACGAGGCCGTTGCTGCGTGCATCGACGTAGGGATTGTCGATCTGCGCGGGATCGCCGACGAGGACGAGCTTCGAGCCCCGTGACATGCGGGTGACGATGGTCTTGGCTTCGAGAGGTGTGAGCTGCTGCGCCTCGTCGAGCACGAAGAAGCGATCAGGAATGCTGCGACCGCGGATGTAGCACAGGGCTTCTACTTCGATTACGCCCGACTGAATGAGGTGATCGTAGGGAGCGGCGGGTGTTTGCATCTTCGCAGGATCAGGCATGAAGCGGTTTTGCTTCTTACGGGCGGGCCCTTGCGTGTTTTCGACGGGCCGCATGAGGAGGTCGAGGGCGTCGTAAACGGGCTGCAACCACGGGCGCATCTTTTCCTGAAGCGATCCGGGCAGGAAGCCGACCGTCTGGCCCATCGCGACGATGGGGCGGCTGACCGTGAGGCCTTGATAGGTGCGATCAAAGACCTGTTGGAGGCCGGCGGCGACGGCGAGGAGTGTTTTTCCGGTGCCTGCCTGGCCGTAGCAGGTGACGAGACTGATCTCGGGATCGAGCAGCGCATCGAGGAGGCACACCTGACCGAGGTTCATGGGCTTGATGGAGCGGCCCTGGCCCACTTTGATGCATTCCGGGGCTCGCAAGCGCACGAATTCACCCTGCGCGGTGAA
>JBKCXA010000640.1:0-3156 GCA_046316935.1 Prosthecobacter sp. | reverse complement strand
CCCGCCAGCAAGCGGCGGCGGGAGGTGTGGGTGGTGAGGTCGGGTGGCATGCGATGAAGACGATGAACCCGGCCAATTCTGTCAGGAGGCTGTTAATCCAACCAGTTCTCGATTTTCAAGCCAGGGACCTTCTCAAAGTCCACGACGTTCCGGCTGAGCAGCGTGGCGTCGTGAGCGAGGCAGATAGCGGCGATCTTGAGGTCCATGGTGCCGATGCGGATTTTGCGCTTCACCAGATCATGAAAAACGAGGGCTGAATCGTAGTCGAAAGGTGCCACAGTGAGTTTCCCCAGTATTTGCAGGCACTCGCTCAAACGTTCGTAACCGTCCATCTGCGCCAAACCCGGCCGGTGCCGCCTGATGTAGGCTGTCCAGCCGCTCAGCGCCTCTTCCGCCACCACGATGCAGGTCGCAACCTCGGTGCCGGTTGCCCGGATGCGAGAACGAATCCGGTCTCCTGCCGGGCTGCCCTCGCGCAACTCACGAAGATGATTGGTATCAATAAAGGCGAGCATGAATCATTCCTCCAGTCGCTCGCTGCGCCGCCACTCTTCGCCCAAGCGGGCTGCTTCCCGGTCAATTTCATCTCCTCTGGACGTTCCGATGATCTCTTCCCAATTTGGTTTGATCTTCAAGGGATTCCTGGCGTTGCGAGCTTGAATTTCTCGCAGCAGTTTGGCGAAATCGGGGTCGAGGGTCGCGGTTTTCATGACGGAGGATGCCATGAGGCATTGCGAAACGCAACCGCTGGCATCCGAGGCGATGGTTTGCTTTTCCAGCGCGAGCCGCTAAGAGCCGCTCATGCTTGTTCTCCTCACCAATGACGATGGAATCGACGCCCCTGGAATCGCGGCGGCGGAAAGGGCGGTTTTGATGCTCGGATGGGAGGTCGTGGTGGTAGCGCCGGAGGTGGAGAAATCCATGTGCGGGCATCGTGTGACGACGCATCAGCCACTGGTGGTCGAACAACGTGCGGAAGGCCGGTTCGCCGTGCAGGGGACGCCGGCGGATTGTGTGCGGCTGGGGCTCTTCGCGCTCGATTTGAAGCCGGACCTCGTGTTGAGCGGTATCAATGCGGGCGGAAACATGGGCCAGGACATCGTCATCTCCGGCACCGTGGCTGCGGCGCGGGAGGCAGCGTATCACGGCGTGCGCAGCATCGCGCTATCGCACTACCTGAAACGGGAACTGAAGGTGGATTGGGATCGCACGGCCACCTGGGCCTCGATCGTGCTGGGCGAGCTTCACCATGCCACGAAGGCCCCGCGCAGTTTTTGGAACATCAATTTCCCGCATCTGCCGCCCGGGGTGAATGATCTCCCGCCTCGGATGCGCTGCGAGCCGGCCAAGTCACCGCTCAATGTGGCCTACAAACGCCGCGAGCATCCGGAGCACCATGTCTTCGACTACAACGCCTCGTATGCCGAGCGTCCTCGCGATCCCGGCTCGGATGTGGAGGCATGTTTTGCCGACAAGGTGGCCGTTTCGATGCTTGGAATCTGACCATACTCCCGCATGCCAGACTCCTCCAACGCCCGCCTCTTCATCTGGTTCCGCATCTTCTTCAACTGCCGGTTCTACTACCCGGTCTTCACGATTCTGTTTCTCGATCTTGGCTTGAGCATCGGTGAATTCGCGGCGCTGAATGTGGTGTGGGCGCTGACGAGCGTGGTGCTGGAGGTGCCGAGCGGCGCACTGGCAGATCGTTTTGGGCGCAAGCCGCTCGTCGTGGCGGCCAGCGTGCTGATGGTGCTGGAGATGAGCGTGCTGGCGCTGATGCAGCCAGGGCATCACGACCTCGTTTTCTGGCTCTTCGTGTGCAATCGCGTCCTCAGCGGCGCGGCGGAAGCCTGTGCCAGCGGGGCGGATGAGGCGCTCACCTATGATTCGCTGCCGGAAGGCGAACGCGAGACACTCTGGCCTCGTGTCATGTCGAACCTGTCGCGTGCCATGGCGGTGGGCTTCGTCATCTCGTCGATCTCCGGCTCGTGGCTCTACACGATCTGGATCAAGCTGCCGGTGCTGCTTTGCCTCGCCAGCGCCATCGCCTGCCTCGTCGTCACGCTGCGCATGCGGGAGAATTGGAAGACACCGAAGAAGGTGCCGCTGCTCACCAGCATTCGCGAGACCTGGGGTTCCATCCTGCACACAGGCGGCTGGATCTGGCGCACGCGCACGGCCTTTGCGCTCATCGTTTTCGGCCTTGTCTTCGACAGCATCATTCGGCTGTTTTTGACCGTCACGAGCAATTTCTATCGCCTTGTCGGCATCGAGGAGGTGTGGTTCGGCGTCATCGGCACCGGCGTGTCGCTGCTGGGCCTTTTCACCGCCTCGCTGATGGAAAAAGCCACGCGGCGCATGAGCGGCGTGGTCAATTTCACCTGGCTGGCGCTGGTGGTGCTCGGCGGACTCTTCGCGGCGGCCTATCCCATGCATGGCTGGCTGGGCATCGTGCTCGTGGTGCCCTTGTTCATGAGCATGCGCTTCCTGCAGTTCTTCCTCTCGCACTACATGAATGCCGTGGTGACCTCGGAGCAAAGAGCCACCGCGTTGAGCTTCCGAGGCCTCACGATCAATCTCGCCTACGGCATGACCACGCTGCTCTTTGGCTGGCACACCGGCTGGCTGGCGAAAGCGAAAGGGTTGTCCGTTGATGACATCCACGTTTTTGCCTCTTCGATGACCTGGTGGCCATGGTGGTTCATCGCCACGGTGGTCCTGGCTGGAGCCTGCGTGCTGATGAGGCGGTTCAAAGAACAAGCGGCAATTGGCTGAAGGCGCTTTGGATCCAGTTTTGGGCACAAAAACACTCCAGAGGGCTCTAGACGGCCCGCAAAACACCTGATAGAACCGCGTTTCTCTCATCCAACCAACCCGTCGGGACCTCTGCGCCCGTCACCAACCATGTCCACAGCCACCGCTCCCGTATCGTCGTCTGATTCTAAGAAGACTCTCCGCAACGCCGTCATCCGCTTCGCCGGAAATTCGCAGGATGGCATTCAATCCATCGGCGGCTTCCTCGCTCGTCTGGCGGGTCGCACGGCGCAGGAGGTGATGACTTACATGACCATCCCGTCCACGATCAGCGGCGGGCCTTCGATATTCCAGGTGCATCTCGGCTCCGGTGAAGTGCTCACGGCGGGCGATGAGGCGGAC
>JBKCXA010000639.1:0-4223 GCA_046316935.1 Prosthecobacter sp. | reverse complement strand
CACCTCGCGCTTCTCCGGCTTCAAATCGCCATCGGCATCCGAATACACGAGCAGGTCCGGCGGCTGCGACACGACGATTTTTCCATCCATGACCGCGACACCGAGCGGCGACGCGAGCGCGGGCTCCTGCACGAAGACGCTGCTCTTATCCGCCTTGCCATCGTGGTCGGTGTCCTCGAGCACGACAATGCGGTCGCCTTCTTTGCGGCGACCACCTTTGCCGCGATAATTCACGCCTTCCGCGACATACATCCGACCTTGCGCATCGAAGTCGATGTTCGTCGGATTGAAAAGCATCGGCGAGGTGGCCCACAGCGTCACTTCGAGGCCCTCGGGCACGGTGAACATCTCAGCGGGCACCTGGGGCGGGCCTTCGTTGAAGTTCGGCGGATTCGCCGCGGCCTTCGCCTCCGGCGTGGCAGGCAGCGCGGTGTAGATTTGGAATTTCACCTTCGCATCGCTCGGCTTGCCGCCGCGCATCATGCCGCCGTCGTCGATGGCCACCTTCGCGGTGAATCGTGCCACGCCCGCCGGCAGATCATACGCGATGGCTGAGGGCGCATGCGTGCCGATGCCGTTCGAGTAGGTCTGCTTGTCCACGAGCATCGGCTTGCCGGTGTGATTTGTGCTGATGCGTGTGCGGCCAAAGCCCGCGTCATCGCCTTTCCACTTCAGCGTGGTGAGGTCCTTCACCGATCCATCGGCCATGATGAGCCGCGGTTCGATCCAGTTGGACCAATCGCAGCTCTTCGAGCCTTCATCCGAAACGACGAGATACAGCTCCTTCGCGTCCTTCAGCGGCACATCGATGGAAACGAGCCTCGGTGTGCTCGTTGAGGTCAATGCAGGCGTTTCGAAGATCGGTTTCGCTGTGCCGGAGGGCTTAGCCACCTTCGGGCCGTGCGCCTCGGCCATCATCGCGTCAAGCTCGGCCTGCGTCGGCGTTTTCGAGGCAATGCCGCTCGCTGGAATCTCCAAGCCGCTCACCCACGCCACGCCATTCAGCATCGTCGTGCGGAAGCTGTCGTTCGTCATGTTCGCGAAGAAATGAAACCCCGTGAAGCCGAATCCGCGACCGCCTTTCGGCCGCTCAAACGCCCACGCGAGATGCTGTGGCTTGCCCGCCTTCACATCCGCGAGCACATCGGGATTGCCACCGTGCGCACTCGGCTTGTCGCCCTCTTTGAACTTCACCGTGTTCAGCGGCGCGATGGCGCTGAGCACCGGCGTCACGCCCTTCATCTCCGGCACGAAGCGCATGTGGTAATACCATTCATCCTTCGCGGAAAAGGCCTTCACGCCATTCGCTACCGGATGTTGGCCCGGCTGCACGCTCGCCTCCCAAGTCGGGTTCACCGAGTAAAACGTCTCGAAGAAGCCGCCCATCCAGTCGAGGTAGTTTTTCCCCTGCGAACCGATCCTGGCCTCCACGCCATAATGAATCGCCGCGAAGCCCGCCCCGCGATCGCAGGCCGCCTTGATGTTCGCATCGTCCGCCGCTTTGCCGCCATGATTCAGCAGAACGATGATCGCATCGGCCTTCGTGAGGTCCTTCGGCCAGTTGTTCTCCGGATACACCACCGCAAAGGCCTGCGGATAGGTGTCATTGATGCGCCGCGCCAGATAGGAAGCCCCCGCGAAGAACTCATGCTGCCCGCCACCGCCATGCGTGCCTTTTGCTGCGATGAAAACTAGGCGCTTCGTGCCCGCCGGGGAGTTGTTTTGTCCAGTGTAGTCGAAAATGTCACGCGGCTGGGCAAGCGCGGCGGTGGTGAGAAAGGCGAGGGCGAGGAGGGATTTCATGCGGGGTGGGGGACATCTAAGTCGCGCCTTTGCCTCGTGATGTTGCGGCAAAACGGCGATGGGGAGTCTTCATCCCGTGTTGGTGGGGGTAAACGGACGAAACTCGTGGCTACTTTTCGGCCGAGCGCGCTTCCCAGCGCACAAAGCCCAGACTTCCAACCTTAACAGAGTCGAGAAATCGCGAAATCTGGGTTGTGCCACCGCCAACGCGTTGACCTGATTGCAAACGGACGAGCTTACGTCGGCCGACTGGACACACTTGGTGGCGGTCGGGATACTTGTGTGTGGGAAGGAGGCTAAGGATAAGGTCTAGTGGTTCATGTGGAGCTAAGTGCACCCGGAAACATGCTCTCATAGAGCTTAGCGAAGCCAATCGCATGACCATCGCGTTTGCCGGGTGACTCATAGAAGATGCAAAACGGATGGCTTTGGAAGAATTGTAACCAGACCAATCCCGAGAGGGGATTCAATTGATCTACAAGACAGTCTGCTCGGAAGATGCCGTTCCCCGTCTCGATAGTTTTTATGCCCGCTTCCTTCGGGAATTCAGCAAGAACGGCGTCTCGCATTGCCGGGTCAACCTCAACAATCGTGAAGCCATATCCTTCAAATCCACGCACACCATAGAATTTGTGAAGCAATCCCTTCACCATGCGCGCAAGGACGCCATGGATTTTCACGGGCAGTCTTTGCGGGGCGACCGGTGCGTCCCCCGACCGTTCCACGAGTTCCTCCAACTCCTTTCGGTATGCTTGATGCCTGCCCTTTGTAAGAGTGCGCATTGTGCTTTTCAGAAGCTCAAGAGGGATTCGTTTTTGATTTCGAACATCAAAAATCAACCACATCAGCGCTTCATCATCTTTTCCATGAGCCTGGTTGCATTCAAAACAGCATTCGACTGTTATCAGATTCGTATTTCTATCCTCGCCTTTGAATAGGCAGTTTGGCGGGATATGGTCGTCGCTTCGATCTGTTGACCGAAGAGGTAAGTTGCCCTTACGAGCTTTCGTAAGCTTTACGCCGCAATCGTAGCAGGTTCGGGGAGGTTTGGGCACTTTCATGGCAATCAAGGCGACTCAGGCACTTCACCGGCTCATCGCCTTGATCTCTGCCTCACTCAGCACGCGGTCCCAAAGCGCAAACTCATCCATCGTGCCGCTGAGGTGGCGGATGGCGACGCCGTTGGTGCGGCGGTCGTTCCAGTTACCGAGCTCGGCGATGCCGGGTTTCAGGGGGGAGAGGTTTTTGAGCGGGGATTTGGCGAGGAGCGAGCCATTGGCGTAGTGGCGCACCTCTTTGGCCTGTGGATCAACGACGACGGCGAGATGCGTCCAGCGGCCGAAGCGTTCCGGCGTGAAAAACACCTCGGTGTCGCAGTCTTGATGAGGCTGGCCAATCGCGCCGGCCATGCCGAGGCGGATTTTGCCATCGCGGACGATCTGCCAGTGGATTTTGCGGTCTCCCCAGCCTTCGGACATGAAGAGGGAGTTGAAGTAACGGTCGAGGCCGTTGATGCGGACCCACATGGCCATCGTGAGCGCTTTCACCTCCGCAGGAGCACTGAGGCGCACGCGGTCGCTCACGTTGCGAAACTCGAGAGCGCTCTTGCCCGGCCAACGGCCGGTCGTCCACGAGGCACCGACGATGCTGCCATCCTCACCCAGCGAGGTTTGATTGCGCAGAGAGCGGGCTGTTTCGTCCTCCTGAAAGTCGAAATGCAGCTTCAAAGCCGGGTCGGCATTCAATTGGTCGCTCGCGAGGCGCCAGCGGTCGAGTTGCGTGCGGTCGGACAAGGCGGATCGGGCATCGATTTCGTTCAGCGAGGCAAAGCTCGATGCATTCGCGGCGAGAAGCTGCGATTCGGCCGCGAAGGCCATCGCCTGGCCTTCTTTGAGCGATTTCATCGACTCGGCGGCCTTGTGCAGCTCGACCTCGCCTTTGAAGACATGGACCTCGGAACTCGCCTCGCTGACATCGAGGCCGAACTCGGTGCCGAGATCGACGATGGTGCCTTTCGGGGTGTTGATGCGGAAACCTTTGGCCTGCGGCGGCACGTTGGCGCTGAGCTTGCCACGCGTGCAGGTGGCCTCGCCGCTGGAGATGAGTTGCAGCTCAGCGGGACCTTCGATCACGACGCGGGCACCTTGATAAAACTCGATCTGCGCGATGCCGGACTTCAGTTTGAGCAGCCCTGGCGAAAGCGGCGTGCCGGGCGCGATGACAGCGGATTCCCATTCGAGATTCACACCACGTGTGAGCACGGCAACGGAGGCGGTGGTGTCCTCCACATCCGATCTCAGCCACGACATGGCCAACCACGCGCCCATGAGCGCGATGCAGGCCGCCATCGCCGCCACGGTGGTGACGGTGGCGAAGGTGAAACGGCGCTTTGGCATCAACGCGGGCTGGATGACCTTTCC
>JBKCXA010000638.1:0-2088 GCA_046316935.1 Prosthecobacter sp. | reverse complement strand
GCCGAGCTTGATCCCTCCCTCTGGCAGCAGGTGTATGAAATCGCCGCCCGTGCCGCCACCCAGCATGCACCCGCCAAAAACCTCGCCGGGCTCGTCCTGCTGAAGCATGGCCAGACCACCAAAGAACGGCAGGCAGGCTTTACCCTCATTCAAAAGGCCGCTGAAGAAGGCGTCACCGAAGCCATGAAGAACCTCAGCGCCTGCTACGAGTATGGCGATGGCTGCCCGCGCAACGTCGCCGAGGCCGAGGCCTGGAACAAAAAAGCCGCCAGCACGCCTCCGCCGCCGAAACGGCACTTCAGCGAGTTTGAGCCGCTTTGAGAAGCCTCACGCGGCCTTCTTTTTCAGCCGCTCGGCTTTCGCGCCTTCCTCATCACGCTCCACCACGCCGTCACGCAGGCGGATGATGCGGGTGCAGCGCTCGACCATGCGTTCATCGTGGGTGACAAAGACCAGCGTTTTACCGGCGCGGTTGAGGTCGTCGAAGATGCCGAGGATCTCCTGGCCTGATTTGCTGTCCAGATTTCCCGTCGCCTCGTCCGCGAGGATCATGAGCGGATTGTTCGACAGCGCCCGGGCGATGGCCACACGCTGCTGCTGGCCGCCGGAGAGCTCGGTGGGCTTGTGGTAGAGCCGGTGCTCAAGGCCAACTTGAGTGGCAAGCCGGGTGGCGACCTCGATCATGTCGGTGTCCTTGGCACCGCCGTAATACATCGGCACCGCGATGTTTTCGATCACGCTGAGCTGCTGGATCAAATTGTAGCTTTGGAAGATGAAACCGAGGTTGCGATTTCGTGCGGCGGAAAGGTCGTCGTCATTGAGATGGGCCACGTTTTGCCCTCCGAGGAAGTAATCCCCGCTCGTCGGCTGATCGAGGCAGCCAAGCACATTCAGCAGCGTGGACTTGCCGCAGCCGGAGGGTCCCATGATGCAGACATACTCGCCCGGGTAGATGGAAAGAGACACGCCCTGAAGCACATGCTGGGTGATGTCTCCCATCTGATAGCTTTTGCGGATATCGACCAGTTGGATGATGGGCTCGGGGGAAGGCATTGGCGGGGCAAGTTAACGCGGCCAGTGGCGTGAATTTCTCGACGAGTTGAGGAGCCTCCTGCACAAGCTCCGCATTCTGGCGAATGCGCCTACAAGGTGCCTCGCAGGCTCGTTCGCCAGAACGAGAAAGACATGGATGGTCGAAGGCTGGGCGGCTTCTTTTCCGAGGATCAACGCCTGCCTCCCTTGCCCTTCCAGGAGTGTTTGGGACGTTTGTGCCGCTTGAAGGTCTTTTCCGGCCTCCTCTCATCTCTCGCCTGAGGCTTCTCGCTTTTCACCGCCGAGCCTTTGGTGAGCGCAAAATCCACCTGCTTCTTGTAGCGGTCCACGGAGCGCACCTGCACCTCCACGCGGTCACCGAGCTGGATGACGCGACCGGTGCGCCGACCATGCATTTTGCCACTGCCGGGATCGAAGACATAAAAGTCGTCCGTCATGGCCGAGAACGGCACCACGCCACTGAGACCGAGATCGGAGACATCGACGAAGAAGCCGAAATTCCGCACATCGGTGACGAGCGCCGCATAAGGCTGAAAACGCTTCGTTTTGATCTGCGCCTCCAGGAAGGCATAGAGCTTCACATCCTTGCTGTCACGCTCCGCGTCGGCACTGTTGCGCTCGGTCGTGGTGATGTGATCGGCGATCTGCCGTGCCTCACCGGGTGTGGGTGGCTTTTCAAACAGGGCGCGATGCACCACGAGGTCCGCATAGCGGCGGATGGGGGAGGTGAAGTGTGTGTACTTCGTCTTCGCGAGGCCGTAATGCCCGAGCGGCTCCACCGCATAGCGGGCACGCATGAGCGAACGGAGGAAACCAATTTTCAACGCCGGGCCGATGGGCAGCTCCTGCAGGTGGGCCAGCAGCTTCTGCACCTCAGGACGGTGCATGAGATTCCCGCAGGGCACGCGATGGCTCAGCACGTCATCACGGAAGTCCTTGAGCCGTTTTTCCTTGGGCGACTCATGCACGCGATACACCGCCGGCAGATCGAGCTGCATCAAACGGCCTGCCACGGCCTCATTGGCAAGCAGCATG
>JBKCXA010000637.1:0-2562 GCA_046316935.1 Prosthecobacter sp. | reverse complement strand
AAGGAGCGGGCGCATGGATGTGGATCAGTTGGAGTGCCACGTCTCGAACACTTTCGACATCTCGACGACGCGTTCAGGATGGGCGGATGATAAATCGCGGGTTTCAGCGCGATCCTCGCTCAAATCATCGAGCTGCCATTTTCCCTTCGGCGCGGCGACGAGCTTCCAGTTGGCGATTCGCACGGCTCAATGACCAAAAGCGGCCCGGCAGCCCAATACAGGATTCGACGACCTGCGCGACTTGAGAGAATCATTGAGCCACGTGACGTCCCTTCAAACGGCGAAGCCGCCAAAACGCCGCCCGATTTGGGCTTTGTGTGCGGCCAAAATTTCTCTGCACAGTCGCTTTGCATGAAGGAAAAACGCTTCAACATTTTCCGCGTCAGAACGTCACACGGGGCGTATCAAGCCTCGCTGCTGATTCTCAACCCCTCCAAACCCACCATGAAACACACCGCTCCAATCGTTACCGCCCTCACGCTGGCCTTCAGCCTGGTCCGTGCCGAGCAGATCGACGCAAACGCGTTCAACTCGAAGCTTACCAAGGACGCCTCGCCGCTGCCGAATGGCGGGCAGATCCAGATGAGCTACGCCAACGTGGCCGAAAAGATACTCCCCAGTGTCGTCACTATCTTCTCTTCGGCGCCGATGAAAACGCCTACGGCTGACAAGATCCCGCCGCAGCTCCGCCCGTTCTTCTACCGCTTCTTCGGCGTGCCTGACGAGGATTTCGGCATGGACGAAAACGACGAGCCGCAGGCCCCGCGCCGTCGAGGCCAGCCCCAGCCGCGTGAGCAGGAGGAGGAAGAAGCCCCCCAAAACCGCGGTGTCGGCTCCGGCGTCATCATCACGGCCGATGGCTACATCCTGACCAACAACCATGTCGTCGAAGACGCCAAAAAGATTGAGGTGGCCGTCCCCGAAGGAGAAAACACCAAAAACTACACCGCCGAGATCATCGGCGCCGACCCGCTTACCGATGTAGCCTTGATCAAAATCGACGCCAAGGGCCTCAAGCCCGCCACGATCGGTGACAGCACCATCCTCCGCGTAGGTGATGTGGTGCTCGCCGCCGGTGCACCGATGGAATTGCCCCGGTCGATCACCCAGGGCATCGTCAGCGCTCTCGGCCGCAGCAATGAAGGCATCGTGCGCAAAGGCCGCATGAGCGGCTATGAGGACTTCATCCAGACGGATGCCTCGATCAACCCTGGCAACTCAGGCGGCCCCTTGGTGGACGGCCTTGGACGTGTCATCGGCATCAACACCGCCATCCTCTCGAAGTCCGGCATGAACGCCGGCATCGGCTTTGCCATCCCGATCAACATGGCCATGCGCATCGCCGAGGATCTGCTCGACGACGGCTCGGTCCAGCGCGGCTACCTCGGCGTGCAGATCACCGACGTGACACCCCAGTTTGCCAAGCAATACAAAACAGGCGACCAGACCGGAGCTCTCGTCACCCAAGTGGGCGCCGAATCACCCGCTGAAAAGGCCGGCATCCAGGTCGAGGATATCATCACCGGCATCAGTGGCCAGAAAGTCGATGGCAGCAGTCGCTTGCGCCTCATCGTCAGCAGCCTGAAGCCCGGCTCCACGGTGCCAATGGACATCCTCCGCAATGGTCAAAAAATGACCGTCAATGCGACGCTCGAAGCCCTGCCCGAAGAAGCCCTCGCCGAGGTTGGCCCGGGCCGCACCATCCCTCGTGGAGGTCCCGGCAAGGGCACGGCGAATGCTTCGGTGGAACTGGTCACCGGAGTGATCGTTCAAAACCTCTCCCAACCCCTCCGGGAGCGCCACGTTGTTCCAAACGAAGTCCAGGGCATCCTCGTGACCAAGGTCGAGACTGACAGCAAAGCCGCCGCCATGGGTCTGGAGGAGGGCGATGTGATCACCCACATCAACCGTCAAGTCGTCGCTAGCGCCTCGGAAGCACGCACGCTCGCCAAAAGCAGTGAGCAGAGCATGCTACTCCGCCTCTACCGCAAGGGGGACACGATGCTGCTGATGCTCAGCAATCAATAACCCGCTTATTCGTCCAACCCGCGCATACCGACCGGTATGCGCGGGTTTTTTTTGCCCACAAAGCCCCCCCCTTCAGCCTGAGGAGGTGAATCAAAAACAGCTCAAACATGCTGCTCGAATCTCGGCCTGCACATCTGCTCGTTGCCAGCCATTCGGGGAAGCACGCTCTGGACGATCGGCTGATGCGTAGCGTGGCGAACCGGCATTCAGTATAGCCATTGTTATTATCACAAATGACCTTCCACCATTCGGCGGGCTACATCCCCCTTATTTAGAGAGGAATTGCCGCTCATCCCCTGCCCTATCCCGGCTGTTTCCCACCGGCTTGACTCTCAAATTTACAATTTTGTGATTATTTTCTGAAATCATGGTTGCAATGGTTCTCACAAGTGTTTATAATTCCCACAACACTGAGAAACGCCATGAACGCCGCACGCAACATCCTCCTCGCCGCCTCCGCCCTCCTCCTCGCGGCCTTCGTTGCTCCCGCCTCCGCCCAGCAAGGCTACTACGCCGCCGGCTACTACGCCGCCA
>JBKCXA010000636.1:0-20213 GCA_046316935.1 Prosthecobacter sp. | reverse complement strand
AGCCGATCCACACACCGCGCTGCCACGGATGATCGGCTTGATGATTGCCCGTGACTACTTTTCCGCTCGGCGAGTAGATGGGATGCAAATGTGCGCCGTGAGCAAACGACTCCGCCACACCCTCCGGCACCTTGCCGGGCTCCATTTGGTAATCGCAGATGCTTTGCCCATCGATAGCAAAATGGATGACCGTGCCGGTTTTCTCAGCGGTGATGTCCGCAGCGGTCAAAACGGCACTGACGCCGGTGACGAGCAGACAGAGCAAAAGGAGAGCTTTCATGCGGGAGAAACGGTCGGCGGCAGGATGGTTTGCACAAGAAATGCGTTCACGCAGCACATGGAGCCTCCGAACACGCGTCAGCAAAGTAGCCAACTTGCTCCGCAAGTTGAGCTGAGCGTTCTCGCTGGGCTTTTGGTATTCGATGATCGATCGGCAAACATCGCCCAAGGCTCCTCTCGCGGAGCGAGAGGGCTACTTTGCTTCGCGGGTGAGTTGCTTCACGAGCTCCGCCACATCGAGCGGCTTGTCATCGGGCGAGGTGTGGAGCAGCGCGGTGTAGCGGAGGCGGAGGGTTTGACCTTGCTTCACCACGAGGCTCGCTTTGTCGCCTTGCTTCATGGCTTGGCGACCGAAGCAGTTCGCGACGAAGACGCCGTAGTCGCGGTTGTGCCACCAGCCAGGCTGCGGGTTGGCGGGATCAGGCACGAGGGTGATGCCGACATGGCGGCCGTTGATGACGCCGGAGTAGTCACACCACGCGGCGGGCTGGCCCCAGGTGTTTTTGGCGGTGGTGGCCTTCGTGCTGCTGGTGATGCGGCCACCGCTCTTTTCCGTGATCGCGGTGGCCACGCGGGCTCCGAAGCCCATCTCCTCCTGATCGCCGAAAAGGAGGTCGCCGGTCGTCGCGTGGAAGGTGGCGTCCCAGGTGATCGCCAAGACCTGTTCCGTCGGCTTCAGCGTGAACTGCGTGTCCATGCGGCCGATTTCTTGGCCGTCATTGCCGAGCAGCGTGCATTGCGTGGCAAAGGTAAGCGCGTTGTTCTTCCACTCGGGTTCGGCGAGGAATTTGTCATGGCGCATCGTGGCCTTGTTCCGCCAGAAATCGCTGCCGTTGAGGTCGCCAAAACCGAGCCAGAGGCCGGGATGCATGTCCGCGTGATCTGTCGCGTCCTTGCCTTCGATGGGCGGGAAGTTGCGCGTGACCTTGATGCCGCCCGGCGCACGCAAATCGGCAAAACAGGGCCGTTTCACGCCTGAATCGGCAAAGTAGAACTCTGCCACGGTGTGCTTGTCTTGCATGATCAGGAGCCGCGTGGGCTCTTTCTTCACTTCCAGCGGCGTGACGCGATTTGGGCTCGGTTTCGAGCCACCCGCTTTCTGGGTCATGAGCCACGCGGCGATGTCCGCGCATTGCTGCGAGGTCAGCATGGCATTGAAGGGCGGCATCGCGGAAATGGGCAGAGTCTCGTGCTTCGTGATATCGTCACGCAGGATGCGCTCGCGCTGTCCGCTGGCGAGGCCGAGCGTGATGGCGAGGCCGCTTTCATCGAGCAGCACACCCATGTGCGTTGCCTTGGCTGTGGTGATGACGTGCGAGTTGAAGCCCTCCGTGATCACCGCGCTCGGCTCGATGAGCGATTGCAGCAAATGCTTCACTTCCGCGCGGTCGCCGATGCCGGTCAAATCGGGTCCGAAGTGGTTGCCGCGTCCGCCGATGTGATGGCAAGCGATGCATCCAGCGCCCTGCGGATGCAAAACGAGCAGACGACCGCGCTCCGTGTCCGCGTCCTTCATCGCAGCGAGCGCTGCATCGAGCGTGGTCGGCGTGGCGGGAGGTTTGATCGCGGGTGGCGTGCCTTTGATCGGGGCTACGTTGGCTTTGTTGATGCCATTGCCTTTGACGAGGATCTCTGGCGTATCACCGCTGATGTTCTTGAGCCAAAGCGTGGCCAGTTTCGCCGTCTCGGCATCGCTGTCCTTCGACATCGCGGCGACTTCGTCGTGATTCAATGCGCCGTCTTCCAACAAGGCCAACAAGGCCGCCCGACGCACCCCGGCATGCGAGTCCTTCAGCATGCGCTTCAGCAGTTCCGTGCCCGCGAGCTCCCGCAGCGCCCGCCAGGCGCTGTAAAAGACGAGACGATCCGTTTCTCGGGAAGCGATGGCCATCAACAGCGGCACCATGTCGGTGTTTCGCGTCTGCCAGATGGCCTGCACGATCTCGAATCGGATGCGCGGCGTGCCTTCCGCCGCTGCGAGGCGAAACACATCAGGCACGGTGACGCTGCGCGGGTTCCGCATGGAGGTGCGCAGCGTCTGGATGTTCTGATTGTCCTCGGTGAGGCTGCCGTCATTTACGATCATGATCGGCGCGATGCGTCCCAGCGCTCCGATGCCCCAGGTCTGCTGTGCCTCGGTCAAATCGTCGCGCTCCAACTCGCGGCCGAGGTCGTTTTGGATCGGCTTGCCGCGATGTGCGAGCTCGTCCTGCGCATCGATGCGATGCACGGCAAGCGGGCTGTTGAAGGCGGCGACGAGTTCCTTCACCGAGCGGTCCTTCATCGGCTTCATTGACACCGGAGAGGCTTTCGCGCCCTTCGCCACGATGCGGTAGATGCGGCCCTCGCTCATCATTTGGCCGGCTTTGTCATACTCCGCGCCGTAGCCACGCGACCAACTCATGCACCACAACGCACCATCCGGACCGAACGCGAGATCCGTCGGACGAAACAGCGATTTGCCTCCAACAATAAAGGGCTGCCACTCGCCGCCTTCGCATGTCATCAAAGCGCCATCCCACTTCGGTTTGAAGACATAGGTCGTCTTGTTCAGCCAGTCGTTGATGAAAAACACACCGCGCCGGTCGCCGAGCGAGCCAAACACGATGCCCGTGCCGCTGCCGTGAAACACTTTGTGGCTCACCGGCGCGGTCGGCAGGTGATTCTCTCCCGTCCAATCGCTGCTCCACGGATGATTCCAGCCAAAGTGAGCGCCGTAGAACGGCATCATCACGCGATCGCCCTCGTTTTGATCGTTGTCGGTGCCCAGCCAGTTGAAGCCGTCGTCATGGGCGATGTCCCACGGATTGCGCATGCCACGCGATACGATCTCCAGATTCTCGCCGAGGTCATCGCAGCGCAGGATACCGCCCATGAGGCCCCAGTCGTCTTGCGGGTTTTGATAGAGTGATTTGTAGTCGGATGCTTTGACGGTCTGCGGTTTCGTCGCTGGCGTCGTGGTGCTCTGACCAAACAACTCACGAAACGGTGCTGGCGCGATGTTTGGCTCTTTGTTCAGCCCCTTCGAGTTACCCTTGCTCATATAGAGCTTGCCATCCGGCGCCCACACGAGCCCGTGCAAGCCATGCTCGATGTTTCCGAGGTCGGTGAAGACCTTCACGTATTCATCCGCGACATCATCGCCATCCAGATCGCGAACGATGGTCAAATCCGGCGCATTGGCCACCCACAGATCGCGCCCATGCCACGCGAGGCCTTGGATGCAGTTCAAACCGGTTGCGAAGGTCTTGTTCGAGTCCGCCACGCCATCGCCGTCTTTGTCTTCGATGAGGCAAACGCTGTCCCCCGGCGTCTCCGGCGTCGGATTCCGATACTGCGGCCCCATGCCGACAAACAGCCGACCTTTGGCATCAAACGCCATCGAGCAGGTCTGCCGCACCAGCGGCTCCTGCGCGAAGATTTTCACCTCAAAACCTTCCGGCACCTGCGGCAGCGCCTTGAGATCCGCCCCGGTGTCCACCATGTCGGCGTGGGCGATGAGCGGCAAAAGGCAAAGTGTGCAGAGGTTGGCGAAGGATCGAGTCATGAAGCAGGGCCACTAAACGAACGAACCTGCCGATTACTCCGCAATATCGTGCCGCCTCAGACTCACGCGAAGGCCTGGATGAAGCAGACTTCGAGGGCGAGGCCTTCGTTGACGTTGGTGTGGAGGTGGCTTTCGAGCTGGCGGAGGATGCGGATGCGTTTGGAGACTTCCGCGGGGGACCATTTGGCGGCGAGGCCGGAGGTGGCTTTTTGATGGCGTGGCAGGTCGAGGTGCTCCGCACCGGCCTGCTGGCGGGCGACATCGCCAAACCAGGAAAGGAGGAGGTCCATGAGGGAGCTGCGCTGCTGGATGTAATCGGCCTCGATGGCGGCTTCGACCTGATCTTCGCGTTGCTTGAGCCAACTGCCATCGGTGGTTTTGCCGTAGTGCTCGGTCTCGCGTTCGAATTCGGCCTCGTGGCGCTTTTTGAGGTCGTCGTGGAGCTCTTCGAGGATGGCTTCGAAGTCGGCCTTGAGCGAAAGAGCCCCGGAGATGGCCCCGGCGTTCCGGGCGGCCATTTTTTCGAGGACGATGAGGAGCTTGTTCTCGTGCTCGGTGAAGGTGCGGGCACCCTCCGGCGGCATGAGGCCCACTTCGATGACGCGGGACTGGATGGTGGGCAGGAGCTGCTCGGGCTGGGTGGTCAAAAGGAGCAGCAGGGTGTTTGGCGGAGGCTCTTCGAGGGTTTTGAGGAAGGCGTTCTGAGCCTGCACGTTCATGCGCTCGGCATCGACGATGATGCCGAGCTTCCAGCCGTTCGGAGCGGCGGTGCGGCGGATCATTTTTTCGAGGAACCGGATGGTGCCGGGATCATCGCCATCCTCGCCGATGGTGATGCGGCGGGATTTGCTCTGCGGACGGAGGACGACGGCTCCCTGTGCTTCCCAGCCTTCGAGCGTGTGGTGCCTCTCACCGACCATGAGATCGAGCACGCGGGCGGCGAAGTCCTCATGCCGCGCTTCTTTCGGCCCTGTGATCAAGTAAGCATGGCCGAGGCGGCCGTGGTCACGGGCACGGGCGAGGAGCTGGAGGGCGTGGTCGGCTTTAAAAGGCATCGGGGAGCGCGGAGGGGGGCGGCATGATTCCGATTTCCGGGCTCAAGGCAACAGCGCTTCATCCCAGGGCCACAATGGCTGCGCCACCGAGCCGTCGATCCAGCCGCGGGTGGGCTCATCGGCGGAGACGGGGACCTCGACGTAGCTCCAACTGCCGCGTTTTTCGAGCAGGCGAAGCTGGCTGCCGGGCGGAACGTCGAGATTGGACGCGGAGGTGACGGTGGCGGCGGCGTAGAGGCTGACCTCGGGCTGGGTGACCACGACGATGTCACGCACCCGCTCGGCAGGCGGAGGCCGGATGGTGGCGAAGGTGGCGGAGGGGATCAGGATCAAGAAACCCCACAAAGCGGCGAGCAGGGCACCGAGGCGGCTGCCGCCATTCAGCGAGGTGGCGCGACCGATCCAGATCCGCCAGGCGAGGCCGAGCACGATGAGCCAGGCACCGGCGGTGGCGAGGATGATCCACATGTTTCGGCCGAGCATGAGGCTCCACTGCTCGACGGGCGAGTGCGCGGCGAGGGTGAAGAAACGCAGGCGCTCATCGAGCAGGCGCAGATTTTGCCGCAGCTCGGTATTCATTGGCTCGATGAGGGCGGCACGCTGATACCAGAGCACGGCGCGGCCGAGGTCATCCTGCTTGAAACGGGCATGGCCGATCATGGTGAAGAGCTCGGCGCTGAGCGGGGCGTTCTTTTGCTTCAGGATGCGCTCGGCGGCATACTGGGCCTTGGTGTATTCGCCCTTCATGAGAGACTCGCGGGCCTGCTGATAGAGGTTTGCAGGCTCATCGGGATTCGCGGCGAGGCCGCTGGAGGCGGTGAAGGCGAGGACGAGGAGCGCGGCGGAGGCCTGCAGGAGGCCGCGGAGCTTGCCGAGGATGCTTCGACGTTCGGCGGGGCTCAAGGGAGCCGTGGAGGAGGCGGTGAAATTCTGCGCCTCGTAGCGTGCCATGACCTCTTTCGAGGCCTCGTCGAGGCTGTCCTTGCCCTCGTGCGCCCGTTGGATGAACCAGGCGGCCCGCTGCAGGAAGGTGCGGTCATCGAGGCCATTTTCTTCAAGGCCGCTCCAGAGCTTCAAAAGTTCGCCACGGAGGCCGCTGACGAGGTTTTGGCGGCGTTTGCGCCACCAGGCGGCAAAGGTGGCAAAGGAGAGGATGAGCACGGGAATGCCCTGCGCGGCCCAGAAGCGGCTGTTGGCGAGGATCGAGGTATTGGGCGAGGCGGCGTCCAGCCAGCGCGGCTGCTCCGGCACGCGGATGACGATGTCGTTGAGGCTGGGGCGCGGTTGCAGGACGGGCGGCGGCTTGGCGGGCTCGATGGCCGCGGTGGCACCGGGGCCGCTTTCAGCCGCGGGAGCCGAGCCGGGCTTCACATTAAGCGCCACGGGCTGTGTGTTCACGGTGATGTATTTTTTCTGCGTGGGGCTGAAGAAGGTGAGCTCGAAGGGCGGGAGCTGCGGATGCTGCTTTTCCGGCACGAAGACCTGCGAGAACCCGACGCGCCGCGGGCTGCCGGGCGGCAGGAAGGCGGCGATTTGATTCGGGTCCTGCGGCCCATCGACATTGTAACGGCGTGGCGGATAGGGCCGCCAGCCCTCCGGCTGCGTGAGGGCGGGCGCATTGAGCGCGTCGAAGTTTCCGATGCCCTCGACGATGAGTTCGACGGCGAGCGGATCACCGACCGCGAGCTCAGTGGGCGTGGCGGCGGCCTGGATGGTGAAATCACCGACCGCACCCGTGAAGCTGGCTGGCTTGCCTTCCGTGGGCAGCGGGAGGGCCTTCACTTTGACCTCCTGGCTGCGCACATCGTGCTTGCGAGGCTCTCCCATGGCGATCATGGGGCCAAAACCAAAGCCGGGAAGGCGCTGGCGGTCATCGATGACTTCATAGACGAGCTCGACGGTGGCCGGACCGACCTTCAACTCACCCGCCTGGAGCGGCGAGAGCGTGGTGCGGTAGGTGTAAACCGAGTAGCCAACGCCATTGATGACCGTGTCACTCTGCTCGGCATTCTGCGGGAAGCGGGCGACGGCGAAATCGTTCTTCGTGACATTGATGAGGCCGACACGGCGCAAGGCCACGCGGCGCGGGATGTAGAGGCTGGCACTGAGCGGAACGACCTCACCTTGATAAAGCTCCGTCTTGCCGACCTCGATCTGGAAAAGCGGCGTGCTCAGTTCATCGCCCTGCGGGGCGGCGGGTGTGGCGGGTGCCTCGGTGACGGTGAATTTGACCTCGTTGGTCTTCACCACCTGCCCGTCGATCAGCAGGTCCTGCGGCGGGATGGTGTAATCGCCCGGCTCGGTGCCGGCGATCTGCCAGGAAAGGTTTAGCGACATCGTGGTGCGCCCGTTTTGAATCGAGATGCTCTGCGACTGGCTGAGCGCGGAATTCATGCCGATCTGGGCTGGGAGACGGAGCTGCGGCACCGTCTGCAACTGCCCGTTCTGCACGGTGATCACATAGTTCACGACCTGGTTCGTCTGCGCCGTCGAAGGCTGCACATAGGCCCGCACGGTGGGAGCGGCTGCCGCGTGCAGCGAGAAGCCGAGCAGGAGGGCGAGAAGGAGACGGAAGGGCATTCGGGAGAAAGATGAAGGATGAAAGATAAAAGATGAAACGGGGTCGGAGGAGGCTCTGAGGAGGTTTTGATCTTCGATCTTTAAGTTTTTAGATTTTCCACCTCACCAGTCTTTCTTGTTGGCTGGTGGAATGGTCTGGCGGTTGCCCATGGGGATGCCGGTTAGCTCGTCCATGTATTGGCGCAGCAGGCCCTCGGCCTCGCCGGGAGTGTAACCCGTAGCGGGATTGCGACGGCCTTTGCGCTCCTGTTCCTTGCCCTCGCCTTTGGATTCACCGCTGGCCACTTCCTGCTTCTTTCCGTCCTGGCCCTTGCCCTCCCCCTTTTTCTCCTCCTCGCCCATGCCGCCTTCGCCGTTCGGATCTTTTTTCTCGCCGTCCTTGCCTCCCGCGGCCTGGAGACGGCCCTGCGGCAGGTTTTTGGCGTCTTTACCGCCGATGCCATCGTCTTCGCCCTTCTTCTCACCGGTCTGCTTGGACTTTTCGGGATCGCCGCTGCCGTTGTCGTTCTGATCGCCGTTCTGGCCTTCCTGGCCCTCCTGGCCGTCTTGACCTTCCTGGCCCTCCTGGCCTTCAGCTTGTTCGCCTTTTTGACCTTGCTGACCCTTTTGACCTTTTTGGCCCTTCTGTCCTTTTTGCCCCTGCTGCTGCTTTTGCATGGCATCGAGTGCCTGACGAAGTTCCTCCAGCATGCGGGCGACATGGGCGCGATTTTCACGCAGCTCCTTGTTGTTTGGATCGAGTTCCAAAGCCGCGTCGAAATGCGTCAAGGCATCCATCCAGCGCTGCAGCGTGATCTTCGGCTGCTTGGCGAGGCCACGAGCACCTTGATCGTAGAGCGTGTGACCGAGGCCGCGATGCGCCCGCGTGCGCAGGCCCTTGTCATCGGCATGCAGGGCCTCGCTGAAATTGCGCACGGAGCCATCGTAATCGGTGAGCTGGTGCTCGGCCAGGGCGAGACCGTAGCGCAGCTCCGGCAGGGCACTGGGGGCATAGCTGCCGCTTTCCAGAAGCTTCGTGTAAAGCTCCTGCGCCTTTTCGTAGTCCTTCTGCTTCAGCGCCTCATGCGCCTCCTCGGCAGAGGGAGCACGCTTGCGGAAGAACGCGGCGAGCGAGCCAGCCTCCGCGGGCACGCTGCTGAAAACGAACGCCGCCAGAACGCCGGCGGCCAGCGAAGGCCGCGGCTTGCGACGCGGGAGGGAGCTGAGGATCCAGGCGATCATAAGCAAAAGTATAGCGATGCTGAGCGGCCACGCAAAACGCTCAATTGGCTTGGATAGGCTGCGGGTGGCGTTTTCCTGCTCGCGGAGGCGGGCGAGGATCGGGGCGATGGCATCGCGGCTGAGCGGCTGCGTGCCGAGCTTGATGAAACGGCCCCCGGTGGCGCTGGCGAGTTGCTGGAGCACGCCTTTTTCGAGCTTGGAGCGCACGACGTTGTTGTTCTCATCGCGGATGTAGTCGCCGGGGACGTTTGGATCAGGGATGAGGGTGCCGCCCTCGGTGCCCACGCCGACGGTGATGACGGAAACCTGCGCGGCGGTGAGCTTTTGAATCCATGTCGTGAGACTCGCATCAGCATCACCACCATCGGAAAAGATGATCAGCACGAAATTGCTCTTTGGCAGCGATTTGATGGCGCGCAGCGTGACATCGAGCAGGTCTCCCAGATTGCTACCGCCCCATTCGATGACGGTTTCATCAAAGGACTGCAGGGACTCGAGGATGGCCTCATGGTCGGTGGTGAGCGGCGCCTGGAGGTAGGCGCGGCCGGCGAAGGCCAGCAGGCCAATGCGCTCGCCCCGGAGTTCCATGATCAGATCATGCGCGGCGAGCTTTTCACGAGTGAGACGATCCGGTGCCACATCGCGGGCGAGCATCGAGCGGGAGGTGTCGAGCGCGATGAAGATGTTCCGCCCCTTGTCCGGGCGGTCGATGCTCTCGACGCCCCACTGCGGTCTCGCGGCGGCGAGGATGAGGAAGACCATCGCGAGGAGGTAAAGAATCCAGATCGTCCAGGAGAGCGCCGTGGACACACCGGTGACCAGCAAGGATCGCAGACGCGGCGCGGTGAAGGCCTGCACGGCCTTCGAGGCCCGCGAATCGAGCCACAGCTTGAAAAGCAGCAGCGCCGGCACCAGCAGGAGGAGCCAGAGGAGCTTTTCTTGAGCGAAGATGACGTTCGACATGCGGTGGGTATCAGGCAGGCAGGGTCTCCGGTGCGGTTTGCAGCAGGATGACGGACAAAAGCAGGGCGAGCAGCAGGCAGATGCCGGCGGCGTAGAGCGGCCAGTGAAAGAGCTCCTCGACCTCGGTGAACTTGCGCCGCTCGATCTTGGTCTTTTCGAGCTTGTCGATGGTGGAGAAGATCTCGGACAGCGAGTTCAAATCCTGCGCCATGAAGAACTGGCCGTTTCCAATGCGGGCGACTTCCTCCAGCGTCTTCTCATCAAACAACTGCTGCCCCACCGGTGTGAAGGTGCCACGGCGTGGATCGGGAATGACATGCACGCCGGGCGTGCCAAAGGCGATGGAGTAGATCTTGATGCCCAGCGTGGCTCCCAGCCGCGCGGCGTCCTGCGGCGAGAGGCGGCCGGAGTTGTTGGCGCCGTCGGTGAGCAGGATGATGACCTTGCTCTTGGTCTTCTCCTTGTTCAGGCGGTTCGCCGCGGAGGCGAGGCCGGAGCCGATGGCGGTGCCATCACCCACACGCTGCGTCTGCACACGGTCGAGATTGTTGATGAGCCAGTCGCGGTCGAGCGTAAGAGGGCATGGAAGGTAGGTCTCACCGGCAAAGGCCACGATGCCGATGCGGTCGGCTTTGCGGGCGCTGATGAAATCGGCCACCACACGCTTCGCGGCGGTGAGGCGGTTCACCGGCTGGCCGCCGATGTACATGTCCTCGATGAGCATCGAGAGGGACACGTCAAAGGTCAGCATGATGGAGATGCCCTCCGACTTCTCCTCCTCGGTGGCGAGCAGCTTTTGCGGCCGCGAAAGCGCCCCGGCGCCCATCACGATGGCTCCCAGGACGAGGCTGAACCAGATCCAGCCGAAGCCTGCGCGTGCTGGCGAGGCCACGCCGCGCAGCAGGGCCACGGTGGGAAAGCTGATGGAGGGCCGGGCAGACCTTCCGCCGCGGATGGTGAGCAGCACAGGCACCAAAATCAGCAGCAGCAGCCACCATGGCTGGGCGAACTGAAACTCGGGAATGCCAGGAATGGAGAGTGCGGCGATCACAGGCGTTCCTCCTCGACTTTGGCGATGGTTTGATCAATCAAGGCGAGCGCCGCCTGCGGCGTGGCTGGCACGGGCATGAAGGAAAGCTCATCACACCATCGGGCGACGGTGACGAAACGCTCCTTCCACACGCCCTCGGCACGCGGGATGGGCACGCCCGGCTCGAATTGGCGCAGGCCGCTGAATATCTCCGGCGTGGTCCGTGCCATGGCGGGCACGGCATAACGCTCGCTGAGGTAGCGGCGCAGGATCTGCGAGACGCGGTGGCTGGTCTCCGCGGGCGGCACGAAATCCACACGACCACGCAATTCATTCAAGGCACGCAGGCAGGAGGACAGTGGCTGGCGCGGCGGGATGTGCGCGGCCGGTTTCGGACGCAGCAGCAGCCACACGATGATGCCGAGGAAGATCAAGATGAGCCCGCCGATGCCCCACGCCACCCACCACGCAGGCGGCGAGGCGATTTCGCGGGCATCCGGCAGCTTGGGATGCGGCAGACCCGGTGCCGCAGGCAACTGTGGCATCTGCGCCAGCAGGGCCGATGCCTGGCAAAGGATGCCAGCGATGAACCAAGAGAGCCTCATCCGCGCTTCCTCCTTCTGCGGGAACGGAAATAGGCTTTCAACGCGGGCACATAGTCCTCGTCCGTGCGGATCTCGATGCGCTCCACGCCGCTGCGGCGCAGCAGGTGAGTGATGTACTCCTGATGCGCCTTCATGCGTTCCTGATACTGACGACGCACGTTGGCATCGGAAGTATTCACGAGCACTTCTTCGCCTGTTTCTGGATCTTGCAGCACCACGCGGCCGACATTCGGAAGTTCCAGCTCGCGAGGATCGGTGACATGCGCGACGACCACATCGTGCTTCGCCGCGGCAGCGCGGAGGGTTTTCTCCCAAGCGTCAGAAGGCGTGATGAGGTCCGAGACAAGCACGACGAGCGCCCGGTGGGCGATGCGGCCCAGAGCGAGCTCCAGCGCCGGTTTGATGTCCGTGCCGGGATGAGCGGGCTCGCAGTTCAAGATGTCGCGAAGGATGCGCAAGGCATGCGAGGCCCCTTTGCGGGCCGGGAGATACTCCTCGACCTGGTCGGAGAAGAGCGTGACGCCCACCTTGTCCTGATTCTGCACGGCACTGAAGGCGAACACGGCAGCGATCTCGGCGGCGCGTTCGCGTTTGGTGTCGTCATGGCTGCCGTAGTCGCCGGAGCCGCTGACATCGACGCAGAGCATGACGGTGAGCTCACGCTCCTCGACGTATTTGCGCACAAAAGGCTCGTTCATGCGGGCGGTGACGTTCCAGTCGAGGAAGCGCACGTCGTCACCGGCCTGATACTCGCGGAAGTCATCGAACTCGATCCCCTGCCCTTTGAAACGGGAGTGATACTGGCCGCCGAGGATCTCCTTCACCATGCCGCGGGTGAGCAGCTCGATGCGCCGCACACGCTTCAGGATGCGTGTGAGACGGGCGTCGTTGTCACTGGTGGTGGCGGCGGGCATTTAGGAGGGCAGGCGATAAGGGTCGTCGATGTCCAGTTTCCAGTCACCCTGTGCATTCAGTTTCGAGAAGGCATCCATAAACCGGCCAACGATGGATTTCATTGCCGTCGAAGGGACGCCGTGGATGCAAACACGATTTTTAGCCCCACTGAGCAGCAGCACTCCAGGCTCTCCAGGCTTTGAGTCGGAGTTGTCGATCACATGAAAGGCCGTGGCATGATAAGCAAACCAAGGAAGATTTTCCAACGAGGCCTTCCAGCGAGGCTCCAGCTTGTCAGCAGGCACATCATGACCGCCCGTGCGGTAGCGGTGCGCCACGCGGACGGCGCTCAGGCCCGGCGAACTCAAGGCGACATAAAGAAGGTAAAACCTGCCTCCCATCTCGCGGACCAGATTAACCGCCTCACGATATTTATCGGTGCTCAACACGGTCTCGACAGCCGCCCTCCTGCCACGGCGGATCAGACCCAGGAGCTTCTGATGCGATTCTTCAGCGGCACGGACAAAAGTATCCTTGAGCAGCTTGGCTGGCGCCTCCTTCCATGATGATATGCCCTGCTTTTTCAGATAATGTAGTGTCAGGGCATCCGGGTTGATAAACTCACATCCTTTGAGCAAAGAAGCAAAAATCGGCGATTGCACGTTCGTGGTCTTTCCAGCGCCGTTCGGCCCCGCGATGATCCAGAGGTCCGGTTTCTTCATTCGGCGTCTCCTCAAGAATGAGCGGCGGTGGATTGAGCCGCAATGAAACCTTCGATCGCCTTCTGGCGGGCCTGATTGAAGGAACGCATTAACGAATGGGTAAAAGCCGGCGAAGAAGGGTCGACGGGATAAGCGTGGAACCCGGCCGAACCGGCCTTTTGGGTGGCCGACGGGCCTTTACGAACGCGTTTCACGCGGCTGCTTCCCGATTTGGATTTCTTCGCCGCAGGTTGAGCTTTCATGAGGTGGGTTTGATCTGGAGGATACTAGTTCCTGGTATCGGCCACGCAAGCCTCACGGCACCGGAATCTTGTCGAGCAGGGTTTTGATGACGTCCTCGGAGGTCACGCCTTCGGCCTCGGCTTCGTAGCTGAGGAGGATACGATGGCGGAGGATGTCCGGGGCGAGGTCCTTGATGTCCTGCGGGGTGACGTAGTTGCGACCGTGGAGGAAGGCCTGGGCCTTCGCGGCGAGGGCGAGATTGATCGTGCCACGCGGCGAGGCACCGCAGCGGATGAGCAGCTTGAGGTGCGGGGCCACGTTCTCCGGGAAACGGGAGGCCTGGATGATGGCGACGATGTAATCGCGGATCTTTTCATCCATGTAGAGGCCGTTCACGATCTTCCGGCTGGCGACGACATCGGCCACGTTGGTGATGGAGTTCACATCCAGCTTCGGCGCGGAGGTGGCCATGGCATCGAGCACCTGGCGCTCTTCGCTCGGCGTGGGATAGGTGACGCGCACTTTGAAGAGGAAACGGTCGAGCTGGGCTTCCGGCAGCGTGTAGGTGCCCTCCTGGTCGATCGGGTTCTGCGTGGCGAGCACCATGAAGGGATCGGAAAGCTTGTGCGTGACCTCGCCGATGGTCACCTGGCGCTCCTGCATGGCCTCGAGCAGCGCGGATTGCACCTTGGCAGGGGCGCGGTTGATTTCATCGGCCAGCACCAGGTTGGAGAAAATGGGGCCGAGGCGCGGGGTGAAGGTTCCGTCCTTCGGATGATAGACCATCGTGCCGATGACATCGGCCGGGAGAAGGTCCGGCGTGAACTGGATGCGCTGGAATTTGGCATTGAGCGTGCCGGCCAGCGTGCGCACGGCGAGCGTCTTGGCGAGACCGGGCACACCTTCGAGCAGCACGTGGCCATTGGTCAGCAGGGCGACGAGCAGGCGGTCCACGAGGTCCGTCTGGCCGACGAGCACCCGGGCGATCTCTTTTCGCAACGGCGCCACCCACGAGGAGGCTTGGGCGATGGCGTCTTGATCAGGAACATTCGGAACGGCAGGAGCCGCCGGGGCGGCAGGAATGGCAGGAGGGGTGGCGGGATCAGACATGAAAAACGTGAGTACAGGTCAACGGGGGCGGCGGGGGCGTCAACCATGCAAAACGGAGACACCGGACCTGCCCGGAGTGCGCCACCCTTAACGCCGCAGATGCCGGAAGATGCTCGAAACGATGTAAAAAATTGCGCCCAGCCAGCTCTCAGCGGTTCAGCCAGAGGATGTGGGCACCGGGGTTTTGGCGGTCGGGGGAGAGGCGGCCGCCGTAGCGGGCGGCGAAGCCTCGCAGGAGGCCGATGGCGAGGCCGGAAAGGACGGAGCGGCCGGTGGTGGAGCCCCAGCCGTGGATAATTTTGAGGCCGCTGTGACCGTGGAGCATGGCTTCGTTCATCGCGCGGATGATTTTTTCGCGGGCGATGTCCCAGGTCTCGCCAGCGTGGGCGACATCGATTTCGAGCAGGCCGCGTGAAACGGTGCCGCGCACGGATTCGCCGCACTTCGGGCAGGTGCTGGTGCGTCCGGGGTCGAGGGGAAACTCGCAGTGCGGGCAGTCGATCATGCCGGAGTCATGCCTCGAAGGCTGTCAGAGGGAAAGCACGACCTGCGCGGCCTCTTTGACGAGAGCGGGCGGGATGACGCGGCGGAAGTCATCGAGGCTCACGGGCTTGGTGAGGAAGGCGTTCATGCCGACTTCGCGGCACTCTTCTTTGACGCCGACGAGGGCGTGGCCGGTCATGGCGATGATGGCGGGCTGGTTCTTGAGCTGGAAATTGCCGCGGATGGCGCGGGTGGCATCGATGCCGCCCATGACGGGCATCTGCAGATCCATGAAGACGATGTCGAAGGGCATCTGGGAGACCATTTCGACGGCTTCCTGGCCGTTGTTGGCGACTTCGATCTTGGCGTAACCGAGACGCTGCAAGAGCATGCAGGCGATCTTTTGATTCAGCGGCTGGTCCTCGACAAGGAGGATGCGGGCGGGATGCTGGACGGCGAAGCTGTCCCCGCCATCGGCCTTGGCGGCTTTCTGGATGGCGCGGTTGGTCTCGTTGGAGAGCTGCACGTCGTGACCGCCGGCGGCGGCGCGGGCACCGGGATGCTCGATGGAGGCCTCCTCCATGATCTGCGGGGAGAAGGTGGGCACCGGCTGCGCGGCGGGCATGACCGAGAGCATGTGGGCCGGGGCGGCCTGGGGCATGACCATGGGCATGGGCTGCTGCTGCGGCGGCATCATGGGGGTCATCTGAGGCATCGCAGGCTGCATCATGACGGGCTGCGGTGGCATCTGGGGGACCTGGGGCATCATGGGCTGCATCGCGGGCTGGGCGTGCGGCTGCATGACAGGCATCGGGACGACGGGATGGCCTGCGCCGGACATGGCAATGGCGGGATGGGCCTGGGGAGAATTGCTGATGGGCGCGGTGACGACGCGGCGCGGCATGCGGAAGAGCTCGGCCATGCTGCGGAGGAGCTCGCGGCGTTTGATGGGCTTGGAGAGTCCGATGTGGCGGCTGCCTGCCGGGGGGGCAAATTTGGCCTTGTCGAGCTTTGCCCGGGTGATGGGCAGGTAGGTGATGATGGCGGCTCCTTTGCCTGCGGCGACCCGGAGGAGCGGGGCGGCCTCCTCAGGCTTGAGGCGCATGATGTCGAGGACGAAGACGGCGGTCTCTTCGAGGATGTGATCGAGTTCGTCAATGCTGCGCTCTTTGAGCACGGCGACCTTCATGCCCCAGCCCATGGCGCATTGATTGAGCACCTGCTGGGTGGTGGGATGGGCGCTGTAGAAGACGATGGGGCGGTTTTTGACGATTTCGATCCAGCCGACTTCTTCTTCGCGGTTTTCATCATCCGCGGCGACGGTGAGCGGGAGTTCAAAAAAGAAGTCGGAGCCTTTTCCAGCCTCGCTGACGACGGAGATCTCGCCCTTCATGAGGCGGATGATCTTCTTGGAGATGGCCAGGCCGAGACCGGTGCCGCCATACTTGCGAGTGGTGGATGCATCCGCTTGCGTGAAGGCCTGGAAGAGCATGCCGACCTTTTCGGCGGGGATGCCGATGCCGGTGTCACGGACGGAGAAGTGAAGCATGTTGCGGTCTCCGCCTTCGCCGGGGCGGTTGATCTGGCGGACGAGGAGGAGGATATCGCCCTTCTCGGTGAATTTGATGGCGTTGCCGACGAGGTTGACGAGCACCTGCTTGATGCGCTGGAAGTCGCCCATGAACTTGCGTGGCAGCGCGGGATCGATGTGGACGTTGAGCTCGAGGTTTTTCTCGGCGGCCTTGTGGGAGAAGACGTCCATGGTCTCGGAGACGAGCTTCTCGACATCGACGGGGATGTTTTCGATCTCCATCTTGGCAGATTCGAGCTTCGAGAAGTCGAGGATGTCATTGATGACGTGGAGCAAGGATTCGCCGGAGGAGCGGATCATGCGCACGAGCTCCTCCTGCTCGGGATCGAGCCCCATCTCGATGAGGAGCGAGGTGGTGCCGATGATGCCATTCATGGGCGTGCGGATCTCGTGGGACATGTTGGCGAGGAAATCGCTCTTCGCGGCGGTGGCCGTTTCGGCAGAACGACGGGCACCCTCGAACTCGGCGAGCATGGACTGCTTTCGGTGATCCTCTTCGTGGATGTGCTCGATCATCTTGTTAAACTCCGCCTGCACCTCGTCGAGGTCATCGAAGCCTTTCGCGGGCAGTCGCACGCCGAGATTGCCGGTGCGCATGGACTGGAAGGCCTGGACCATGTCGCCGGTCTTTTTGGTGATGCGGCGGCCGACGAAGAAGAAGCCGATGATGGCCGGCAGAAGGCCGATGCAGGAGCCGAGGATCGGCACGATGAGGCGGCTGGTCTGGACGAGATGCCCAAACTGGACGAGCGGCTGGCGGGCAAGGAAGACGCCGGTGACGCGGCCATCGGTGTTGTAGAGCGGCGTGCCGGCGATGAGCCAGGCGGACTCTGTGTCGATGTGCGGTTCGCGGCTGGCGCTGCTGTCCACCATGACAAGGCTGGTGCCGGCCATGACGCGATAGACGAGATTATCGAGCACACCGTGCCCCACCTCCTCGGCCGCCCATTTGGCACTGGTCGGCAGGATGGAGATGGGTGGAGATTTCACAATGGGCGGCACTCCAGAAGCCTGACGCGGAGCGACGATCTCGACCTCCAACCCAAGCTGCTGCACGGCCGGGGCAACATCGACGGTCTGCAGCCGCATGCGCAGGAGCGTCTCGTTTTCCCACGTGAGGCGGGCCACGCCGGAGCGCTCTTTGTCAGTGATGACCTGGCGGTTGAGCTCCATCTGCCCGGCGATGGCGACAGCACCGAGGTAGCTGCTTTGCGCATAGCGCATGGTGAGATACTCCTGCCAGAGGAAGGCGACCGCCGTCGCCATGGCCGCGATGACCACGGCGAACATGCCGAGGATCGTGAAGCGGTTGGCGATCTGGAAGGTGAATTTCATCCGGGTGAGATTTCAGTCAGATGGTGAATCACGCGGCGGTGAATCCATAAGCCCCATGAGGTGCCTCCATGGCCATGGCTTGCTCGGCGTAAGCGGCCTCACCCTGCGCAGCATCCGCCGGCGCATCCACCACACCGGCGATGGCCCGGCGGACGAGCGTGCTGATGACATCGGGCGTGTAGGGCTTTGCTAGGATGTCGTAGAAGCCAAGGGACTGGCAGAGATCGCGTGCGTCCTCCTGGAAGTAGCCGCTGCTGGCGATGACAGGCAAAGCGGGGTCCACCTGGTGCAGTTGATCGAGCACATCGAAGCCGGAGAGGCCTCCAGGCATCGTGAGATCGAGCACACAAGCGGCAAAGCGATGACCGCCTTCCATCGCCTGCATGAGCAGCTCGACGGCCTGGTCACCCGAGGCGGCGCAGGCGACTTCAAAACCTTGCGAAACGAGCACAGCACGGCCGACCGAGAGGACTTGAGGCTCGTCATCGATGAGCAGCACGCAACTCGAGGTAAACGTGGGCGGCCGGGTGATGATGGTGGTGGGTATTTCCATGGCGGGCGGGGGTTAGAGTCCGGTGTAGCTGAGGCACTTGATCTCATCGAGGGAGGTGGCTCCGCCGATGACCTGGGTGAGACCTTCCTGGTAAAGGGACTTGAAGCCGTTTTTGAAGGCGGCGGCACGCATGGCGCTCATCGGCGCGGCCTCCTCCACGAGATCACGAAGCTCGGAATTGACCTCGCAAAGCTCCATGAGGGCCACGCGGCCGGCGTAACCGGTGCCGTGGCACTCATCACAGCCGCGGGCCTGGAAAATGGGCGTCGTCACCGGCTGGCTGATCACCTGCTGCTTGGCAAAAAGCTCCTGAATCTCCTGGGTGACCTGCACAGGCTGTTTGCAGTAGTTGCACAGGCGGCGGGCAAGGCGCTGAGCCTGCGAGAGGGCTAGCGAGTCCGCGAGAAGATACTTCTCCACGCCCATGGCGAGGAGACGCGTGACAGCGCGGAGCGAGTCATTCGCATGCAGCGTGGTGAGCACCAAGTGGCCGGTGAGCGAGGCATTCACGGCCGCGCCAGCCGTTTCCGCGTCACGAGACTCACCGATGAGGATGATGTCCGGGTCAGCACGCAGCAGGGCGCGGAGACCATTCGCGAAGTCGAGGCCGCGGTGGTTGTTGGTCTGCGTCTGGTTGATGCCCTCGATCTCGTATTCGATGGGGTCCTCGATGGTCTGGATGTTCACGCCCTCGTCGTTCACGCTGTTTAGCAAGGCGTAGAGCGTGGTGGTTTTACCGGAACCGGTGGGGCCGGTGACGAGGACGAGGCCCTGATCCCGCTGCATGGTGCGGGTGAGGATGTCGATCTGGCGCTGGGAGAGATTGAAATCGCTCAGACGCTTCACGCCGTCCTGCTTGTCGAGGAAGCGCATGATGAGCTTCTGGAACTCACGCCGCGTGGGCACGGCGGCGAGACGCACATCGACGCGGCGGCGGCCGATGGAGAGGGCGAGACGGCCGTCCTGGCACTCGGCGCGGCTTTGATTGATACCGGCCCAGTTTTTGATGAGCGCCACGAAGCGGTTGTGCTGGCTCTCCGGAGCCGTCATGATCGTCTTCATCGTGCCGTCCATGCGGGCGCGGAAGCGGGTGAAGTTGTAGAACTTCTCCAAATGCAAGTCAGAGGCACGGCAGCGGATGGCGGTGAAGAGCGCCCACTGCACGAGCTCCTCCGCCCCATGCGCGGGGTTTTGCGGATTCACGCGGGCCATGTCCTCGGGGGAGATTTCGACGACGTTCGCGTCATCGGCCACGCTGAGGCTGGCGCTGTCCATCGAGGCGACGGCGCTGGGATCGAAGGTGGCACCGGCGCGGTTGATCGCATCGCGAATCGTGGCGGTATCCGCCAGCACGGCGACGATCTTGATGGCCGGATTGCCCATCGAGATCCACTCGTCCTCGAACTTGTAGCAATCGCCCTTTGAGCTCATCATGAAGGATACATGGCTGCCGATGTTGAGCGGTTTGTCGTCTATGAGATGAAGCAGCTGCTTGTGGATGAAGGTCTGGCGCTGGGCCTCCGCGGCACTGAGCACGAGCTGCTTGCTGCCACTGACGAGATATTGCAGCGCGATGCCCAGATTGCGCTGCATGACGTTGAAGTTCGCCATCTCGAGCTTTTCGCCCTTGGACTTCTGCGCTTCGTAGAAGCCGGCGAGCTTCACCTTCTCCGCGTCATCGTAGGGATAGTTTTCGACGAGCCAGTTGTAGGAGCCTTCCAGCCCCAGCTCATCAAAACGCGGCGGCTGGAGCTGCTCCATCGCATTGCTCTGGGAGATGGGCATCTGGCCAAAGCGGTTCACCAGGTCCTTCCGCGTGTTTTGATACTGCTCCTGGGAGATCACCACGCGGATGACGAGGAAGGGCGGCACGCCCCACAGGTCTCCGGCACGCGGATTGTGGTGCGCCATGACCAGCAGCGGCCCCAGCGTGGTGACGGGCAGCCACGGATCGGCCACATAGGGCACGCGGCCCAGCTTTCGCACGAGGCGCTCCGCCTCGGGCGAGCAGCTCTCACGCAGC
>JBKCXA010000635.1:0-2316 GCA_046316935.1 Prosthecobacter sp. | reverse complement strand
GATCTGCGCGCTTCCGGACTTCAGTGTCAGCAATCCGGGCGAAAGCTGCGTGCCGGGCGAGATGGCGGCTGATTCCCATTCGAGATTCACACCACGCGTGAGCACGGCGACGGAGGCCGTGGTCTCCTCCACATCCGATTTCAGCCACGACAGGGCCAACCAAGCGCCCATGAGCGTGATGCAGGCCGCCATCGCCGCCACGGTAGTGACGGTGGCGAAGGTAAAACGGCGCTTCGGCATCAAAGCGGGCTGGATGACCTTTCCTGGCACGGCGAGCGGCTTCGTGGCGCGGAGCATCGAGTCCATCTCGAAGTGCTGGAGCAGTTTTTCGCCGAGTTGCGGCTCGTTTTGCAGCCGCGCGTGCAGTTCCTCCGCCTCGGCATCGGTGAGCGTGCCTTCGAGGTAGTGCTGGATGAGCGTGTCGGCTTCAAGCATGAGCGTGACCTCCCTGGTTCATCGATTGCTGGATGCACTCGCGCAGCTTTTCCCGCACGCGGGAAAGGGCGCGGCAGACGGTGTCGGCATTCATCTGGATCTGCTCGGCGATCTGCGGCGTGCCGACCTCGTCGTAATAATAGAGCTCCACGAGCTCGCGGCTCATTTGCGGCAGTTTTTGCAGGCAAGTGCGCAGCACGCGGACCTCGTCCTCATAGCGCGGCGGCGTCTCACGCTCCTCGGCGAGGAGGCGGATGTGGTCGGCGAGCTTTTGCACCACCTCCGGCTGCTGCCGCGTGCGCTCCCGCCACAGCCGCATGGCGATGTGGCGTGTCATCGTGGCCAAAAGCGGCCGCGCATCGCTGCTGAGGTCCCATTTCGACTCCTTCGCCATGAATTCGAGGAAGACCTGCTGCGTGATGTCCTCCATCAACCCCGGCCAGGGGGCATATTTGAGCGCCACGCCCTTCACAAAGTCGTGATGGGCGAGGAAAACCTGCGCGGCGTGGGTTTCGGCGATGTTCATGCGTGCGTGACTATCTCGCACGAGCCCGGCAAACCGGACACCAATTTTCTTCGGGTCACCCGCAGCCGCACGAAGCGCCGTCCACTGGACCCGGCGGGCATGGTGGCCTTGATTTGCTGGGTGGTGCCGTTGTCGCTCAAGATGACACTGGTGACGCCGGAGGTGCTCCACGGGCCGGTGAGGTCATCGGCCCATTCCACCGTGTAAATCACATCCGTGGCGGCTTTGTTCTTGGTGTAGGTGAACTCGAGGTTGGCTCCATCGTTGGTGGCGGACTGAGGCGCAGGCTGGCCAGCTGCGGGGTTGGAACCGGTGGCGTATTCCATCAGGTTGGTGGGGCCGTCGTTGTCGGTGTCGGCAAGGTCGCCTGCGCTGACCGAATTGTTGGCGTTGTCTCCAAAGTTGTAGCTCTGCCATGACTGCCAGGCGGTCGGTGTGATGCGGGTGAGGACAACGTCATTGCCGGTGCCGCCGGTGTAGCTGATGCGCCACCACTGGCCGTCTTCGTAGAACTCGGCGTTCTGTGGTTTGCTGGCAAAAGTGCCGCTCACCGCGCCTGCGCCGGTGTTGTTGATGATGGTGAAGGTCGAGTTGGCGGCGAGGGCGGGCGCTGCGGCCAAGTCGAGCGTGCCTGCAAGCGTGACGGTGCCGCCGACGCTGACTTGATCATGCTGCGTGCCGGGTGAGGTGCCGTTGATTTCGATTTGGAGGGTTGCGGCGGCCGCGAGGGTGTAGCTGCCGCTGGTCGAGGCAATGCCCGGAGAGTTGCCGGGAGCATGAGTGCCGCCGTTGATGACCAAATTGCCCGCGAAACTGCCCTCACCGCGAAGCGTGCCCGCGTTGATCGTTGTGGCGCTGGTGTTGCTGCTGGTGCCGTTTAGGGTCAGGGTGCCCGCTCCGGCTTTGGTGTGGGCAAAGTTGCCGCTCACGCCTGAGTCGATGGTGATGTCGCCACTGCCGCCAATGGTCGTCGCCGCGCCGAGGATGACGGTGGAGAGATTCGCCGTGGCGGTGGTGCCGGTGCCGCTGCCAAATGTCACCGAGGGTGCGCTGGTGTAGCCGCTGCCCGGATTCGTGACGGTGATGGCGCTGACAATGAAATTCGTGGTATTGCCGGTGCCGGTGGGATTGGTGCCCGCGGTGGTGACGGTGCCACCGGAAAAGGTGATGGTTGGCGCCGTGGTGAAGCCGGTGCCTGCGTTTGCGGTTGTGATGGTGATACCTGTCACGGTGCCTGAGGTGCCACCTGAGAGAATGGCCGTCGCAGCGGCGCCGCTGCCTCCACCGCCGCTGATCGCGACCGTAGGCGCGGCGGAATAGACGGTGGTGCCTCCGTTGATGGTGAAGCTGGCGGC
>JBKCXA010000634.1:0-5574 GCA_046316935.1 Prosthecobacter sp. | reverse complement strand
TAGCTGTAGTGAAAAGTCCGAAAACCGAGCCGTGCGGCTGTTTCGATGTTCGGCAGCAGGTCATCGACGTAGAACGTCCGCGCTGGGTCGAGGTCGAATTTCTCGATCGTGTGCCGGAAAATGGCCTCACCCGGCTTCGAGCACCGCGCCTCGTGCGAATACACGCCATCGGCGAAGGGCTCAAAGATGCCGTAGGTGCGCCAGAAGTAGTCTTTGTGCAGGCCGCTCGTGTTCGAGAGCAGGTACATCGGCACCTTGCCGGCGATGGATGCCAGCGAGGTCTTCATTGGCAGGTTCTCGGTGAAAATCTCGCACCAGATCGTGACGAACTCCTCCGCCGTGCCGGTGAAGCCGGTGAGCCGAATGCTTTCGCGAACGAACTCCTCATCGTCAATGCGACCGTCCTCGTAAGGTCCCTTGATGCCTTCAAACAACGTCAGGACTGTCTCAGCCGGGTGCGGACACTTCTCCGCCAACCGGCGGGCGGCGGGCGCGAAATCGAAATCGATGAGGACTTTGCCAACGTCAGAAACAAAAGCGGGGGCGGACATGCGGCGGCGAGAGTGGCGACACTGGTCAGCACGGCAAGCTCGATTCCTTCACACTTCCTTCACCGCCAATTCACCCTTCGTTTCTGGCCTGGCAGGGGTTTTGACGCAGCTTGGCGGGATGAAGCGCTTGGTTCGTTGGCTCCTGATCTTTGTTTTCCTCGTCGTTCTCGGCACCACGGGCACGGGCATGTGGCTCGGCGGGGAGGTCATCCGGCCGGCGAGGCGATCTCTCCAAGCGCATCATCGGGAGGTGCTCGCTCAACCGGAGGCGTATGGCATGCGATTAAAGCCCTTCATTGCCTCCGATGGCACGCCGGTGGTGGTTTGCGAACCTTCAGGCACACCGGCAAAGCGAGGTCGCCTCGTGCGGGCGCAACTCGCCGCCCGTCGGGCACCTTTGCCACGGCCGGGCGACTGTGATCGAGTGCTGGTGCTCGTGCATGGACGCCGCATGCGAAAGGAAGACATGCTCTTCGTGGCGGAGCGATTCTGCGCGGCAGGCTTTCGTTGCATCATTCCCGATCTGCCGGGGCATGGCGATCATCCGCTGGAGGTCGCTGGCTACGGCATCACCGAAAGCACTCTCCCAGCCAAAGTCGCCCGTGAGGCTGCGGTGAAGTTTGGCTTTAGTCTCGAAAACGCCTCGCTGCTCGGCATTTCGATGGGCGGAGCCGTCGCCATGCGTGCGGCCACGCTGCCGGATGCACCGTGGAAGGCGCTCGTGCTACTCTGCACCTTCGATGATCTCGCCTCCGTGGTCGAGACACAGGCCGAAAAGCTCGCGGGGCCGGTTTTCGGGCCGTTGCTGGCTTTGGGAGCCGAAACACGTTTTGCCATCGAAACAGGGGAAATGCCTTCCGCGGCCAACTCGAAGCTTCTGGCCTCCCAGGTGACCTGTCCGGTGCTCATCGCCCATGGCACCGCCGATTCCTTTATCCCTCCTGAATGCGGTCAGCGACTTCACGAAGCCCTCACCACAGCCAAAAGCCGACGCTGGGTGCCGGTGCCAGGCGCAGGCCATGCCACGATATTCACGACGGAGTTTCCACTGTTTGCCACGCTCTCCGAGTGGCTGCTACGGGAGATGCCAGCGCCGATCAGACGCTGAAACCGGCAGTCTTGAGACGCTCAGCCACCCAGGCGGCTTCATTGGCGCCAAGTGGTGGCCCGATGAGACGAGTGTGGCTCTCCTCCCAATAAGCTCCTTTGCGATAGCAACGATCAATCAACGGCTGCAAAGCGAGCACAGCATCTGGATCGTCCGGGCGGAGAGGGATGCGGATGGTTGGCAGTGGTTGATCGAGTGGTATCGGGTAGTACTCCTTCCGCGCGATGTTCGTGGCTCTCGTCACACAGACCAGATAGGTCACATTGGGATCACGCAGCCGCCCACGCGGCACATTCACCACATGCTGTCCACCGCGCAGCAGATCGATCTCCACCACGTTCACACCACCGGCGATGTAGGTCTGCCGCTTTGCGCGGTATTTGTCACGCTCGCTGCTCTTGTTGGTTGGGCTGAGCACCTCGATCACCGTGATCAGTTTGCCGTGGCGGTCAGTGACCTCGATCCACCGCTCCGTTTCCTCTTCGTCGATGCAGTAGAGCGGCTCGGTGCAGGTCATGGAGCCTCCTTGCGCACCGTCTTCTGGCTGCCAGGAAGACGCGATGCCTTTCTTCCACGACTCCACCACCGCGACATCCGCCCTCGCCTGGATGCCGTCTCGGTCATCCTCCGAGCTGAGCGTCACCTGCTCCTCTGAGCGAGCTTTGAGGCCCTCAGGGAGCCGTTCAGAAAGCTCATCGGCAATATACCCGATCAGCCGCGTATGAACATCCGGCCAAAATGCCTCGAGGAACGGGTTCATGCCGGGAAATGGATTGTCTTTGGTCATGGGGCTATTTTAGGATGGTCACGCTGCTCCGCAACCCTGGCAATCATGGCTCGTGGCTTGCGAAATCTTTGTCACCCGCCGGAATCTCGCCACAGATGCGCGGCTCCCCCATGCGCACGCTCAACACGATCCTCGATTATGCTCTCTGGCCGCTCCTGGTCATCGCGGCGCTCATTCCCACCAGCATCGGCATCAGTGCCGGGCATGGAAAGCTGGCGTTCAACCTCACCTACTTCAGCTTCGCCGCCGTGCTCTTCATCCTCGAGCGCCTCCGCCCGCATGAGCGCGAGTGGTTGAAAAATGACGGCCAGATGGTGCCGGACCTCGCGCACACCGTCTTCACCAAGACCTTTGTGCAGCTCGTCATCATGATGCTCGGCTACTACGGCCTCGTCAGCACCGTCGGTGGAGCCAGCGGCACCGGTCCGTGGCCAAATCACTGGCCGATGTGGGCGCAGGTGGTGCTGGCGCTCGTCGTGGCCGAGTTCGGTCTCTACTGGGCGCACCGCATCGCGCATACTTGGATGCCGCTGTGGCATTTTCATGCCGTGCATCACAGCGTCAAAAAACTGTGGTTCTTCAACACCGGCCGCTTTCACATCATCGACACGCTCAAGAGCATGATCTTCAGCGGTCCGCTCCTCTGGCTCGCTGGCACGCCAAACGATGTCGTGCAGTATTTCGGTGCCATCACCGCCTACATTGGCTTCCTCACACACTGCAACATCCAGATGAAGTTCGGCTGGCTGAACTACCTCTTCAATACACCGGAGCTTCATCGCTGGCATCACAGCACCGACCTCCGTGAAGGCGACAAGAACTTCGGCGAGAATCTCATGCTCTGGGATCTCATCTTCCGCTCCTTCTATCTCGATCCCACGCGGCATCGTCCCGACATCATCGGCATCAAATCCGCCATGCCGAAGACCTTCCTCTCGCAGCTCGCCATGCCCTTCCGCTGGCACCAGTATCAGGACCGCTACAAGGCTGGCGAGATCGACAAGGGCACTCTCATGTGAGTTCAGCCGAATGATGAAGGCGCTTCAGCGCATTTCCCGTGAACAAATCACCTGCGCAGGCACTCAGAGCAGGTGAAACTCCCCGACCATGAAACAACCCGACCTACGCGACCGCGAGGAAGAGCCTTCCACCTCGCTCACCGGCCCCTCCGTGACGCCGGCCACACCCAACGAAGTGCGTGATGACGAAGCCTTTTCCTCGCAGCTCCTGGACCGCGTGCTGCTCCGCGGGCCAAACCCACGCCGGCGTGAGTTCTCGCTGCTCATGGGTGTCGTTCGCGACTTCTTGAAAGGCTTCCGCACCCTGCATTTCGTCGGCCCTTGCGTCACCGTCTTCGGTTCCGCACGGTTCAATGAAGATCACAAATACTACCGCCTCGCTCGTGAAGTCGGCGCGGCCATCTCGAAGATGGGCTTCACCGTGCTCACCGGTGGCGGCCCCGGCATCATGGAGGCCGCCAACCGCGGCGCGAAGGATGTGAACGGCCGCAGCGTGGGGCTGAACATCAAGCTTCCCTTCGAGCAGCATCACAACCCCTACCTCGATCGCTCGGTCACGTTGGACTACTTCTTCGTCCGCAAGACGCTGCTCATCAAATACAGCTACGGCTTCATCATCATGCCCGGTGGCTTTGGCACGCTGGACGAGATGTTTGAGGCGCTCACGCTCATCCAGACAAAGAAGATCCGGAACTTCCCCATCGTCGTCATGGGCTCCGAGTTCTGGGGGGAGATGCGCCAGTTCATCGACGCGATGCTCGCTGGCGGCACCATCAGCCCCGAGGACCTCGATTTGATCAAATGGACCGATTCCATCGATGAAGCCATCGCCCACCTGCAGGAGCATGCCGTGAAGCAATTCGGCCTCCGTCTGGCGCGTGGCGTGCCGCATGGCTCCAAACTGCTCGGCGAGCGTGATCTGGCCGCGCCGCAGCGTTGACAAGCGCCTCCGCGGCTCCTTTCTCCCGGCTCATCACGCATGGATCACGTCATCACCCTCTCCAACGGCCTCCGCCTCGGCTATGCCGAGTATGGAGACCCGCGTGGGGAGGTGGCATTTTACTTTCACGGCTGGCCTTCCTCACGTCTCCAGGGATGCCTGTTCGATGACCTGGCCAAAAAACACGGCATGCGCCTCATCTGCCCCGATCGTCCCGGCATCGGTCTGTCCGATCCACAGCCAGGCCGCACGTTGGCGGACTGGCAGCAGACGCTCACGGAACTCGCCGCGCATGTCGGCGCGGATAACTGGCATGTCATCGCCTGGTCCGGCGGCGGGCCGTATTTGCTCTCCACCGCGCTGCTCATGCCGAAGCGCCTGCTGTCCGCCTCCATCATCTGCGGAGCACCACCGCTCATCTTCCTGGGAGATCGCGAGATGTTCTGGATCTACCGCTGGCTCATCCAGCTCCGCAAACTGCTGCCCACGGTGCTCGGCGGCATCTTGAAGCTCGGAGCCTTCATCGCCCGCATGAAGCCCGGGTGCCTCGTGCACCGGCTTTTGCTCAAAATGCTCGGCGCTGAGGATCGCCGCATCTTGAGTGATCCGAAGGTCTTCAAGGTCGTGTGCGAGGCCACGCTCGGTGCTTTGAGCCGCCCCGCAGCCGATGTCATCGCCGATGCGGACATCTATTTGAGCGAGTGGGGCTTTGAAGTCAGCCGCATCGCCGTGCCCATCCACTTCTGGCATGGAAAACAGGACCGCAACATCGACTGGACCTACACGCAACGTCTCGCCGCCATCATCCCGCATGCGGTCACCCACTTTTCCGAGCACGACGGACACTACTCGCTGCCTGTGACCCATGCCGAGCAGATCATCATGACCGCGATGCAAAAGACCGAGCAGCCGAATGAAAGGCCCGGCGGGCTCATGACGAACATCCTGCACACTTTGAAACGCTGATGTCCCTCACCGCTGAAGAACGCGCCATCTACGAATGGCAGATGTGGGTGCCCGGCATGGGCGAGGAAGGCCAGCTCAAGCTTAAAAACGCCCGCGTGCTCGTCTCCCGTGTCGGCGGCCTCGGCGGACTCGTGGCACTCGAACTCGCCGCCGCAGGCATCGGCAAGCTCATCCTCGCCCACGGCGGTGTCTTGCAGCCTTCC
>JBKCXA010000633.1:0-3821 GCA_046316935.1 Prosthecobacter sp. | reverse complement strand
CCACTGGTTGTTCGGCGAGAGACTGTTCAGGTCACGCGTCTGCACATAGAAATCCACGTAGCCCGAAGTGCCCGCCGCATTGATCACTGGCGAGGTCGCCATGGCCGTCGTGAGGCTCGCCGAGGCCGCCTGGAACTCCAGCGCGTTGCCATTGCCCGTCAGCGTCAAAGCCGTGCCTGCCGTCGTCGGAGCCGCGCTCATCACAAACGTCGTCGCGTTCGTGATCGAGCTCACGGTGGCATTGTTCGCCAAACCGGTCCCCGTGAGTCCCATGCCTGCCACGAGGCCCGTCGTGCTGTCGCAAGTCACCGTCGTGCTCGCCGCCGTGGTCGTGCAATTCGTCAACGTGATGCCATTCGCCGTCAAAGTGGCCGTCGTGCTCGAAGCCGTGGCCGCCGTGCTGATGACGAAGGTCGTGCCATTCGTGATCGAGCTGATCACCGCGCCTGCCGCCATGCCAGGGCCGGTGATGATCATGTTTGGCCACAGATTCGCCGTGCTGCTGCACACCACGCTCGTGCTCGCACTCGTCGTCGTGCAGTTCGTCAGCACCACGGGCGAGGTGCGGTTCGATTGCAGGTTTGCCTGACGCGTGGCTCCAGCTCCGTTCGTCGTCCAGGTGTTGAGACCACCAGAGCCGTTCCAGTTGTTCGACGACGACATCGAGAAAGTCTCGCGGAACACATTCCCGGTCACTTGCGCCCCGAGATCATAGGTCAAAGTCACCCCGCTGATGCCACCGCCGCTTCCAGCCGCCACCTGGGCCGTCACCACGGCCGGATCGGTGCTGCTCGGCGAGATCGGATTGATCGTGATGTTCGAAACCGTCGGCGGAGGCACAAAACCGATGCCGGAGAGATTGATGTCGAAGGATGGATTGCCCGCGTCACTGCTCGCGATGTGCAAAACGGCTGTTTTCGTCCCAAACGTGGACGCATTGAACTGCACCGTGAAGGTCGAGGTGCCGTTGTTTGCCGCCACGGGTGTCGTCGGAGAGGTGGTGACAGAGAAGTTGGCGCTGTTCGTGCCATCGATGGTCACCCCCGTGATATCGAGCGGCGTGCTGCCGGTGTTCGTGATGGTGAAAGTCTTCGAAAGCGTGCTGCCGACATTCACATTGCCATACGCCACGGTGCTGAGGCCGTCGATGAGCGAGGTCGCGCCCTGCGCCACGGCGATCTGCGTCGTGAGCGTGGCGGTGCGCACGGCAAAGACCGGGAAGCTCGCTGTCTTCGCCTGATAGCTGATGATGCCCTGAGCTCCACGCGGCGGACCTTCGGCGACAGGCACGCTGTTGTTCACACCGAGCTCCAGCAGCCACGCTTCGGTTTGCGTGCCTTTATTCGACGTCGAGGACCAGTAGGCCGTCGCACGTGGCAGAGCACGTAAGATCAAGCCGGTGCCGGTGGAGAGCGCATTGCTGCTCAGCGTGAAACTCACCCCTGGATTGATCGCCGTGATCGTCGGCGTGGTGGTGTGATTGATGTAAGCGCCTGCGATGCTGAAAGGATCGATCACCGTCATGCCAATGACGAGGTCCGTGGTGTCCGAAGTGGCCACCACGGGGCTGCCGGACGTCACCGAGCATCCCGACATCGTCTTCGCGAACATCGTGCGATTGATCGCAGGCTTCAAATTGGTCGCCGTGCCGCCGCTGGTGGTGGCGAGCGAGTAATCCGTCAGCGTTTGCAGCTCTTTGATGTTCGGCATGCGCCAGTCGTTGTAGCCGCCGAGCGTGAGACCTTCCGCCCAGGCGAGCGCGGCTTCCCAGGTCATCGCCGTGCTCGGCATCTGCGTCCACATGAGCGAGGTGTCCGTGTCCGTGATCGTGCAGTCGAGATTGTTCACGTAGTTGTGTGTCATGTTGTTCTGCGCCAGTCGCACATAGCGGGCGTGGTAGCGCAGCGTGCCGCCCGCGCTCACCGTCTCCGCCTTCGGCTTCGGCCCCACGCCACCGCCGGAGTTCACGCACCAGACATTCGTCGTGCTGGTGCCAAAGACATCGCGTGACCACCAATACTCCGCCGAGGGCGAGGCAGGCGGGAAATAGGTCGCGTTCATCGCCGGATTGCCCGTCTCGTAGTTAAACAGGCTCATCAGCTCATGCGGATTCGGCAAACGCCAGTCACTGTAGCCGCCGGTGGTCTGAGCTGAGGCATTGTTGACCGAGTTCTCCCACGTCATCTCGCCCGCGTCGGCCTTCTGCCACATCAAACCGGTCACATTGTCCGTGATGGTGCCGTCGCCATTGTCGGTGAAGCTCTGCGGATTCGCGGAGGGAGTCGTCGTGTAGTCGCTATCCTCGCCAAAAGTCGTTGTCGTGCTCACCACCTGGCTCGTGTCCGGCAGCTTCACCTCCGACCACGCGCCCATTGGGTAAGCCGTGAGGCGGTTTGCCGGAGCCGTGCCCGCGGTCGGCGTGTAAGTCTGCGTCGTCGTCAGCACTGGGCCGCTGAGCACACCGCCCACCAGTGCCTGCGCACGCCAGGTCATCGTCAGCGAGCGAGGGTTCACCTTGCGATTGATCGTCCAGCACTCGTCATAGTCCACACCGCCCATGTTCACCCGCATGACATGCGCATCGGGCGATGCGGTGGCCATCGACACGGCGGTGAAGTTTTTGCCCGTCGTCGTCGCGATCGCCGGGATGCTCAGCACGAACTGCGTCGCGTTCGTCACCGAGGTGACTCGTGCGCCATTGCTCACGCCATAACCCACCACCGCCAGGCCCGTCGTGAGTCCCGTCGTGCTCGCACACGTCACCGTGGTGCTGCCGTAAGTCGTCGCACATCCGGTGAGATTCACACCCGCGACGAGGCTCAAATGCCCGCTGCCATCTGTCACCAGCGGCGCGGGATTCATCTGCGCCACGATGTAAGCACCCGCCACCGCCTTCGCATTGTAACCGCCGGTGCCATCCGCACGCAGATTTCCCACCGCAGGCTGACCATCGACTTGATTGCCAAAATTCACCACCGTGCCGTGGAAGGCCTTCATCAAGTAAGGCGACTGCGGCGTGCCATACGGATGCGTCGCGTCCACCGTCGTGGTGCCCATCGCGTGGTAGTGATAACCCCAGCCGCCCCCATGATCGTGACCGCCTTCCGCATCCAGCGCCTGCCGTGGCGAGCCATCCGGTTCCAGGAAGCCATACATCGGATAGCCATCCAGCGCCCAAGCGATGGGCTTGTCATCGCCCAACGGCCCGCCGAAGCGCGTGTTCAAGTGCGTGGGTGCGATGTGGTAATGATAATCGTCCGCCAGACCGCAGTGACCGCCGTAGTAGTCCAGCTCGCCGATCTCATACGACACATTCCCGCCATTGTTCGACGGATTGAAGATCGCGATGCCATTCGAAGCCAGCGCGACCGCCCCGCGGAGGAAATTCGTCGGCGGAGCCGGTGGATTGTAAATCACGATGGGCGATGCCGAAGGCACCGGCACCAGCGGGATGCGCCACACATTCGGCTGCTGATACCCGAGCGAGCCCGCATTGTTCTCATTGCTCGTCGAGTGCGCAAAATACGCCGCCGGGATCGGCACCTGCTGCTGCCAGGTCGTGATGCCAAACATCTTATTCGGCATGCCCTCCGGCGTGTTGTCCGATTCGAGGAAAAAGGTCGTCCCATCCCAATTGTAGCGCACCTTCGGCTTGAACGGCGCAAACGAAGCCGCCATCAGCAGCCCGTTCCCCGCCGGCGGCAACGCCGACCCGCTCGTCAAAAACGACGAAAGATCAAACCCCGACAACCCCGCCACCGTCACCGGCCTTTTCAGCGTCTTCGGGATCGGCGCCTCCACCGGCTTCACCTTCTTCGGAG
>JBKCXA010000632.1:0-2962 GCA_046316935.1 Prosthecobacter sp. | reverse complement strand
CCCGATGGGCAAACTCGGCGAGTTCACGTTGTAAAAGTTCCCAATGTTCGGCAGCACGCTGCTCATGCCAGAAGCAGGCACGCCAAACCATCGCAGCATCTCGGCGAAGAATGAATCCACACTCGTCGTGGGGATCATGCGTCCGCCGTAGCCGGTATCATCGGGGCTTTCGAGCGTGAGATCGGGGAAGGTGCCATAGACGCGACCGCCTTGCACCGGGCCGCCCATGACGAGCGCATTGCCGCCCCAGGCATGGTCCGTGCCGCGACCATTGCTGCGTAGCGTGCGGCCAAAGTCGGAAGCGCTGAAGGTGATCACGCCGTCTTGAAGCGTGAGCTGCTCCAAGGCCCGCTGGAAGGCGGTGAGAGCCGTGTTCAGCGTGCTGAGCATGCCGGCCTGCGTGTTGAGCAGCTCGCCATGATGATCCCAGCCGCCGAAGGTGATGAAAATCGTCTGGCGATGCAGCCCCAGCGCCTGCCGCAGCGCGATCATCCTCACCGCCGCTCGGAATTGCTGCGCGATGTAGTTATTCGTCGGGAAGAGCGATGCCACCGCGCTGTCGTCGTAGCTGTTGTATTGCTGGAGGAAGAATTCTTGAAGCTCAATGCTGCTCTTGGTGAGCTGGCCGTAGCTCTGCTGCATCAGGTTGGCGTAGTTTTGCTGGATGATGCTTCGATGCGCGGTGTTTTTCAGCTTCATCGGATGCAGCGGATCAGTGATCTCGCTGCCGGTGAAGGTCAGAGCACCACGATCCGTGACCACAAACTGCGTCGTGGCATTGCCCACCTGCCACAGGCTGTTCCCGGAGAGGGAGATGTTCATGGCGATACTGTTCGTGTTCACCGTGCTGTGCAGCAGATCGGCCGTGCGACCAGCCCAGCCGCTGAGCTGCGTCATGCCCTGCGGCACGGAGGTCTGCCACTGGTCGATCTGATCGCTGTGCGAATACAGCGCCCGCGGCAGCGCCACGCTCTCCGCAAGGTATTGCGCCTTCGTCACTGGCTGGATCAACGTGCCCACATTCGCCAGCAAAGCCGCGCGACGCTTCCCCGCGAAATTTCCAGTGCCGTTGAACATGTCCCGCAGGCCCGTGCAGCTCGGATGAATGCCGTAGAGCTGCCCATCGCCGCCATCTTGATCGAGATTGAGGAGCTGCGCCGTCGTCAGTGCCAGATTGCCTCGCGTGGTGGCATAAATGCCATGTCGCGTCGAATCGCGTGGCACCAGAAAATTGAAGGAATCCATCCCGCCGTTCAAAAAGAAGCAGACGAGTGTCTTGTAGTCCGTCGGCGCTCCATCCGCCGCCACGCGACTGGCGAGCTGGAGATTCAAAAGCGTGTTCAGCACCGGCACGGTGCTCATCGCCGCGCAGGCGGAGCGACCGAAGAAGTGGCGGCGTTTCATGGTTGTTGTAACAGGATTGAAGTTCTCACCAGATGCCAAGGCCGATCAGTTGGGTTCGGAGAATGACCATCTTTTCGGCATTAATACAAAGCACATCGACAGTGGTTCTGCCCACAGGCGTCCGTCCTGTGATGACAGCCCCCCGCAGCTCGAAATGTTGCGCCCAGCGATCATGGCGTGGGTCAAACAATCGCTCCATGACACCCGTTTGCGGGTCAATGCCGGATAGGTTAGGACCTTTGTGCCTGTTACAGAACGGGCACGACCACGCGAGATTGGATGCCACGGTTCTGCCGTGATGCTTTCGAGTCACAACATGCTCGATTTCAAACGCCGCGCGCGTCCCAAACTCGGGCAGCCGGCAATACTCGCAGCGGCTGCGGGCTCTTTTCCGCACCAGTTCGACGAGTTCCTGGGGAGGTGATGCCATGATCAATTCCGCGAAGGGCGTTGTTTCATCAACGCCGCCATGGCCCTCGCCCGGAGGATGTCACCTTGAAGGCAGACATCCAGGATGGCATCCAGTTCACGTTCCTCCTGCGGTGTGATCGTCTCGTCATGCACCTTGGCATTGAGCGTCTTGATCCTCTTCGCATCGCGAGGCGCGAGCTGTGAGTTCTCAACAATCCAACGGGCCACATCAATCGGCATGGAAGCCGTCTTGGAACGTTTGCCGCGAGCTTTGGATTTCGGGGGCAGGACAGTCAGGAACATGGCTGGATTATCTCTTTGGATGGCAAAGATGCAAGGTGTGAGTCTTTCACCGCATCACCGCGCCTTCTGGGCAGGTGAGCGCCAGATAGGCTGCCACGCGAATGCGGGCGGCGGTTTGATCGGCGGGGATTTGGTTGAGCGTGTTGAGGATGAGGCTGCGCGTGCTGGCTCGCATCTGACCGGCGCAGAAGAGGAGATTCAAATGGTCCATCAATCGCTCGGGCGATGAGGCGAAGTCGATCTCACGACCAAAATCGAGCGGGAAGCGATACGCGCCCCACTGGTTGAAGCCCTCCTCCAGCATCCGCCACAGACGATTCGGGAAACTGATCGAGCTGTAGCTGTCCGTAATTTGGAAAACCGGGCTCGCGAGGCCGTTCTGCGTCGGCAGGCCTGGGGCGCGATACTCGGGACGGTAGAAATTGAAGACACTGGGCGAGTTCGTTGGGGCCTGGCGGCTCTCGTTATAGAAATCACTCCAGTCCCACCACAGCAGGTCAGGCACCTGCTTCATGCCAAACACCCGCGCCATGGCCATCGTGCGGATCACCGGCTCCTTCAGGCGGCCAAAGCCCTCGGCCTGCGCACCCACCGGACCACGTGCCTCAGGATCGAGCAGGATGGCACGCACCACCGCGCCGAGGTCGCCGCGCACACCGCTGCCATTATTCGCGAAGACGCTACTGATGCGCTGCACAAAAGCGGGACTCGGATTGTCGGTGACGAGGAATTGGATGAGCTGCTTGCCGATGAAGACACCACAGTTCGGATGCTCAAAGAGATGATGAATGGCATCCCGCACATCGCGCTGCGCATTCTCCAGCGTCGCGGCACGGGCGGGAAT
>JBKCXA010000631.1:0-5108 GCA_046316935.1 Prosthecobacter sp. | reverse complement strand
CCGGCAATGAGAAGGAGCCCACGCAGGTCGTGGTGAAGTCGGAGAACTGGGTGCGCACCTTCCTGGCGCAACATTTTGCCCACACGCCGGGCACGCAGTTCATGTACAACAGCGCCGCCACCTACATGTGCTCCGCCATCGTGCAGAAGGTGACCGGCCAGAACATCCTCGACTACCTCAAGCCGCGTTTGTTTGAGCCGCTGGGCATCGCCGGCATGCGCTGGGAGAACTGCCCGCGCGGCATCGCCACCGGTGGCTGGGGTCTCAGCATCCAGACGGAGGGCCTGGCGAAGTTCGGCCAGCTCCTCCTGCAAAAAGGCATGTGGCAGGGCAAACAGCTCATCCCGGCCGCGTGGATCGAAGAGGCCTCTCGCAAGCACATCCAGCAGCCCGGTGGCGATAAGCCGGATCGTCCGAAGGCGCAAAACGACTGGCTGCAAGGCTACGGCTACCAGATCTGGCGCTGCCAGGGCACCGCCTTCCGCGGCGATGGCGCTTTCGGCCAGTTCACGATTGTGCTGCCGGAGCAGGACGCGGTGATCGTGATGACGAGCGAAAACAAAAACATGCAGGGCCAGCTCGATCTCGTCTGGAAGCACCTGCTCCCGGCTTTTGGAGAAACACCGCCCCGGCCCAATGTTCAAGGCACTGGCTTCAGCGTTGTGTCTCCCGATCACCCGATCTTGGAACTCCAGCAGCGGCTGAAGCATCTGAAGCTGCCTTTGCCTGCGGGCTCCAAAACATCGCCGCAGGCCAAAAACGCCCGTTTCAAACTCGCGGCGAACGAACTGGGCCTCACCGAGGTCGGCTTCGAGTTCAGCGACGATACCTGCACGCTCGTGGCAGGCACGAATCGCATCGTGTGCGGTCTCAGCGGATGGCATCGCACGGAGGGTGCCTTTCCCGGCACGCCTCCGAGGCTCATTTCAGGCGGAGCACCGAAAACGACCGCGACCTCGAAGATCGCCGCGCATGCCACCTGGACGGATGACCAGACGCTGCAACTCACCTGGCGCTACTACGAGACCCCGCATCGCGACACGCTGACCTGCCGCTTCGAGGGTGACAAACTCACCGTCACCTTCCTCAACAGCATCACCGCCATGAATCCGAAGGCGAAGGACAGCCGCGCGGCGCTTCAGGGCACGCGGATGTGAGCCAGCCAGGCGGCGGTCAGGGATGCCAGCGAGGTCGTCGAGTTAAGATGATCCAGCACAAAGCGGGTCACCTGCGCCTGCTGCGCCGGGTTCAGGTATTCCACGGGCGACTTGCCATGCACCCGGGCGAGCAAAAAGCAGCGCAGCAGCCTGGTGGTGCGTTCTTCGATCTCATGCGGACAGGCGGAGGTGTAGCCCTGCCAGAAGGCGGGGATCAAAACCGCCGCCGCGTGATTCAGCAGCGTCTTCAAATGCAGATGGGTAAGCATGAAGGCCGTGTCGAAGGCCGGGTCGCCATACCAGGCGCATTCCGCATCGAGCACGATGAGGCGGCCTGGAGCGGTGAGCAGGTTCTTCGGGCTGTAATCGCCATGCACCAGCGCCAGCCCCGTCTCCGCCAGCCGCCTCGCCTCGCCCCGCAGAAGCTCCGCGGCCTCGGGCAGGCGTTCCGCCGTCGTCATCAGGTAGGGCTCGATGCGCAGCGCCTGGAAGTTTCGGAGCGTGTCAAAGCTCCGGCGCACCTCGTCTTGACCCCAGGTGGCCGCATGCAACCGGCCGAGCACCTCGCCCGCGAGCCTCGCGGTGGTCACATCCACTTCGCCGTCCATCAGACGCGTTTTCCAGTTCGGCATGTCACCGAGGTATTCCATCGCGAACCATCCTTCGCCTGCCGCCAGCACCCGCGGCACATGTTTGGGAATGACCGGGGCCATGTGCTCAAAAAATCGCAACTCCACCGCATTGCGTGAGACATCGGCGAACCAGTCATCGCGTACCTTCAGCTTCTCCAGGGCCGCTTTGACCACCAGGCTGCCTTTCGTCGAGTCCACCCGCACGATGTCACTCGACACACCACCGGTCAGAGGCACCACGCAGGCCTCGCCCTCGATCAGGCCGAGCGTGCGCAGGCGGGGCAGGCAGTCGAGGAGGTCAGGCATGGGTCAGCGGAGCGTGACGGCATACACCGTGGCACTTTGGAGATGCAGCCGGATCAAATAAGAGCCCTTCGGCAGGTCGGAGAGCTTTTTGTCCTTCCACGCGAAGCGGTAACGCGTGCTGTCCTTCTTCTTCAAAGGCACGCAGGAGGCCTTTTCGAAGCCGGGGATGCGAAAACCGCGTTCATCGAGAATTTCGCCCCACACGGCCCCGACCCTCGTGTCGGCATTGAGATAGATTTCGGTGCGTCCGCTGAGGTCGAGTGGCTTCAGCGTGATCTGGCCGATGTCCGGCGGGGCCTTCACCTTGGGCGTGGGAGGCTGTGGCTCGCTGCGCAGGCCGGCGAAGCGATCCAGCGGCAGCGAGACCAGGCCCACGCCGCTCTTTTGCTGGTCGCCGGTGATGTTTGAACCGCCGCCGATGGCTCCGCTGCTGTAGGCACCGTAGTAAAAGCGCATCTCGCGGCCTTCGATGACCACGTCCGCGTTTGTCAAAAGGCAGCCGCTGTCGAATTGCTCGCCCGGGCTGCGTTTGAGCCATAGATCACTGCGAAAGGGCCGCCGCCAGTCGAGGCCATCGCGGCTCAGCATCAGCTCGATCTCCATCGTGCCGCCGCCGGGCCGGTCGAGGATCTGGTTCAGGCTGAAGTAGCGGTCATGCCGGAAAAACACCGGCGAGGTGTGAAACTCGAGCGCTCCATCCTGCTCGTCCGGGAAGCACACGATCTCCGGCGTGCTCCAGTGCAGCAGATCAGCGCTCTCCACGCGGCCCATGCCATGCTTCCAGGCCAGGTGGCCCTCCGGGCCATGAATCCACGCCTTGCCATAGATCGCCCACCGCTTGCGCTTTGGATCGTAGAGCGCATCGGCCGCGTCCGACATGCTGATGGGCAGGAGGAGTTGCCTCTTCACGCGACCATCCGGCATAGGAGACTCTTGATAAGCGGGCTCGCCCGCCAGCGGAGGCGGCACATTCTTCCCGCCAAACGAGGTCTCATACAGCGGTGCCTCCGCATGCTTCACCCAGCGGATGCCATCCGGTGAAAACGCCACATGCAGCCCGGCCACCACCTGGCCCTTCGCGTTCTTTGCCCAGTCATAATAGAGCATCTTGTAGCGCTTCGAGGCCTCCGGCTCCTTCGCATCGACGATGACACTGTTGCAGTAGCGGTCGCCATACAGGCCGCTGCCGATGAGCACGATGTTGGTGTGCTTTTCGTCGTTGAAGTCAAACAGGCCCAGGTCCGGCTTTGTGAACGTGATGCCGTCCGCCGACTCGGCGTAGCAGACGACGCACTCGTGCGTTTTCGCCTGCGCCCGCTTCCCCGCGTAGGCCTGATACCAGAGCTGATACCTCCCGGTCTTGTCCCGGTGCACGCTCGTCCAGCCGATGGCCATCTCCCAGGGCCGGTCCTCGGTGATCAGCGGGTTCGCGGCATGCCGCACCGGTTTTTCCAGCACGCGACGCGTCCCCGCCCGGAAGAGGATGTCGTGGTCATCCACCATGAGGATCGTGCGCTCCGCCGCCGAGAGCAGGGCAGGGAGGAGAGAAAGCAGCCAGAGCCGGTTCATGGCCCGGCTAAACGCGGCCCGGAGCGGCCATGTTCCGTCCGAGGGGGCATTCCGGGGCCTTTTTTGGCCTCCGGCCGCGGTTTTTGGCTCATTTTGGCCCTTCGGCACCCAGTTTGCAGCAGGCCGAAGATCAAAAACCGGTTGCCAAAAGGGGGAAACTGCCCACCTTCGCGCCCCCTCGCCCCCCAGGACCGATTGTTTAACCCCTCCTGAGGCGCGCATTGGACCCCATTTGCCATGAACATCATCGAGAAGATCAACCAAGAGCAGTTGAAGAAGGAAGTCGCCGAATTTCGCGTGGGCGACACCGTGAAAGTGCACACCCGAGTCATCGAAGGTGACAAGGAGCGTATCCAGATCTTCGCCGGCATCGTCATCGCCCGCAAAGGCTTCGACATCAATGAGGCCTTCACCGTCCGCAAGATCAGCTACGGCGAAGGTGTGGAGCGTGTCTTCCCCCTGCACAGCCCGAAGGTTGCCAAGATCGAAGTGACCAAGACCGGTCGCGTCCGCCGCAACCGCCTGCACTACCTCCGCGGCCGTCAGGGCAAGGAAGCCATGACCGTGAAGGACGTGGCCCAGCAGAACGAAGCCGCTTAATCGGCGCTCGGTCTCCAGTGGATTTCAAAAAGGCCGGAAGCTCGTCTTCCGGCCTTTTTGCGTCTCAATCCATCACCGGCAGCAGCAGGCGTGATGCGTGCTCTTTTTCATGCAGCACGGTGTGCGTGGCCTTCACGGCATCCTTGAGCCAGTCGATAGTCTGCGGGCCGCCGGTTTGATTGTTTGGCTCGTAAAGCGGTGCGCCAGTGCTGGTGACCGTCACGCGAAGGCGATGGCCTTTGTTGAGGATGATGCTCGTCCAGCCGAGGTGCCATTTCAGCTTCGCCGGCTCGCCGGGCACGAGCAGGGCCTCGTGATCAAAGCCCTCGCGATACCGCGCCCGCAGCGGGTAATCCATCAGCAGCATGCTGCGGCCATTGGGATACACGTCCGAGACGCGGACGATGAAGTCCGTGTCCTTCGCGGTCGATCTCACCCACAGCTCGGCAAAGACCTGGCCGGTGATCTCGAGCGGCTTTTCCAAAACGGGCGTCGTCCACACGCGAACGTCGGACTGCTTTTCGAAAGCCTGCGCGTCCTTCGCTCCAAGGAAGGCGCGGCCGGGCATCTCCATCGGCTTCAGCGGATCGCAGTCGTAACTGGTGCCGCTGCTGACCACGGAGGGCGTTTCGGCCTTCAAGACACCGCCGTCATGCAGGTAAAAGCTCGTCTCCGTCGCCGCAGGCGGCCAGTCGGCGGCCTCGCGCCACGCATTGCCGGGGGCTCCAGCCTCACCGGTGGCACCCATGACGTAGTAACGCACGGCGGGCTCCTTTTCGACGCCGTTGTCGATGCCTTTGAGCCAGTGATCAAACCACCGCACCATGTGCTCGACCTCCGGCCA
>JBKCXA010000630.1:0-7938 GCA_046316935.1 Prosthecobacter sp. | reverse complement strand
GTTCCCGCCCTCGCGATTCACGAGCGCCATGGCGCTGCCGTCTTTGAGGAAGCGCACAGTGGTTTCCGTGGGCTGGCCTGGAACATTCAGGAGCGAGGCGAGCTGCCACACGGAGCCATCGGTGCTGGCATAACCTTTGAGCGAGTATTCCTTCTCAGGCGCGGGACCGCCGGAGTTCGGGTGGATGTTGTAGCTCACACCGAAGAAACGATTGTCAGCCGGGTTGATGGTCACACGCCAGAGCGTGTCCCCTTTGGCGAGAAGCTTTTGAAAAGGTGTCCACACCTTGCCATCAAGGCTGGTGCAGTAGCGGGACTGCCGCCCGCCATCCGCGGCGACGCCGGCGCAGAGAAGATACAGGCGTTTGCCATCCGGCGTGACGATCAATTTGGGATCACGCAGGTCCACTCCGGCTTCGTTGAGCGTGATATGATCAATCCAGGTGTCTCCGCTGGCGGAGAGCATCAGGCGGATGGTGCCGGGGCCTTTCGTGGCGGACTCGCCCTCGCGAAAGCAGCAGTAAAAGAGGTTCTGGAAGCGGACGAGGTCGGTGTAGCCCTGGTGGTTCGACTTGTCCCAGATCTTCTGGGTGGCGATGATCTCGGCCTCCTGCCCGGCAGCGGGCAGTGTGGCGAGAGCGAGCAGCGTAAGCGCGGCGTAAAGGAAACGTGCGGTCATGGCGGGGGATGATGAATACGCCGCGAACGGCGTCACGCTACTTCTGCATTTCAGTCTGCATGATCTGCATGATTTTGGGCGTGAGCTCTTTCATGCGCTCCTGCGTGATCTTGGCCACATCTCCGGCCATGGCGGCCTGTTTGGAGATGTAGAGCTTCCCGGCGGGTGATTCCATCATGGCGGTCACTTCCAGGGCCTCTTTTTCGGAGAAGTTTTTGCCATAGGCGTCAATGAGGCCGGGCTTGAGCTTTTCCCAGCTCATCTCGGCGGTCACCGCGGCCATCACCTTCTCGATGGCTCCATTGAATTTGTCCTGCTGCTCCTTTGGCAGCGCCTTGATCTGGTCCTCATTGACACCGAGCCCCGCCTTCAGCCCGGTGGCGAGCGACTTAGCGAGGACCTTTTCCGTCTCCATGACGGTGAGCAGCTTTTCGATGGCGGCGGTGTGGGAGGCGGTCAGCTCGGCAAAGCTGGTGGCAAGCGAGGAAAAGAGGGCGGCGAGGAGAAGGAGCTTTTTCATGGCAGGCGTGGTTATGCGATGAAAGACCGTTCGCTGGCAAGCCAGAATCCAGTCGAGGCGGTCGTTTGGATCTGCATGCGATTCTTGAAGCCTCTCATCCTGACTTTCCTGCTGCAATCAGGCGTCATCGGGAAGGAGCCGTTGCTCCGGGAGAGTTTTCAGGACGGGTTGTCGAAGGACTGGTTTTGGGGGCTGGGCACCTGGAAGGCCGAAAACGGCATTCTGCACGGTTTTGAGTCCGGCCCGCGCCGTCATGGTCCGGTCAAAATGCGTCGTCTGGCGCTGCAGGACGCTATGATCGAGTGCGAGTTCAGGCTCATCGGCAAGGCCACCTTTGCCGGCATCATCTTCAATGGCTCGCAGGAGCGTGGTCATATCGTGCATCTGGTGATGGCCCGCGATCATCTGCGCATCCTGGCGCATCCGCGGAAGGGCGAAACCGTGGAGTTGGCCCGGGTGCCCGCCAAACTCGATGCAGAAGCGTGGCATCGTGTGAAACTCAGCTTCCAAGGCAGGCTCATGACAGCTCTCGTCGATGGGCAAAGCCTCTCCGCAGAGCACACCTGCCTGGAGGAGGAAAAACAGACCTTCGGCCTCGGTGGCGACTCCGGCGGCCCGGAAGGCGAACAAGCCGGGGCGCTGGAATTCAAAAATCTGCTGATCACCGGGCCCTAAATGAAAAAAGCCGCGCAGGGTCGCTGCGCGGCTTTCGTGAGCTTTGGAGGGCGAATTACTTCGCGGCCTTCTTGAGGGCTTCGGCCTTGTTGGTGAGCTCCCAGGTGATGTCCTGGTCGTCGATCTTGCCGAAGTGGCCGTAGTTGGTGGTCTTCGAGTAGATCGGGCGGAGGAGGTTGAGCTGCTTCACGATGTCGGCTGGCTTGAAGGAGAACACTTTAAGCACGGCGGCGAGGATCTTGTCGTCGCTGATGGTGCCGGTGCCGAAGGTGTCGATGTGCACGCTGACGGGCAGCGGGTGACCGATGGCGTAGGCGAACTGCACTTCGCACTTCGCGGCGAGGCCGGCGGCGACGACGTTCTTGGCGACCCAGCGGCCCATGTAGGCGGCGCTGCGGTCCACTTTGGACGGATCTTTGCCGGAGAAGGCACCACCGCCGTGACGGCCCATGCCGCCGTAGCTATCGACGATGATTTTGCGACCAGTGAGGCCGCTGTCGCCCTGCGGGCCGCCGACGACGAACTTGCCGGTGGGGTTGATGAGATACTCGGTATCCTTCGTGAGCATGTTCTTCGGCAGGACCTTCTTGATGACCTGCTCGATGCAGAACTTCTCGATCTCGGCGTGGCTCACGTCAGCGGCGTGCTGCGTGGAGATGACGACGTTCACGATGCGGGTGGGCTTGCCATCGACGTATTCGACGGAGACCTGGGACTTGGCGTCCGGACGCAGCCACTTGGCGAGCTTGCCAGCCTTGCGAATGCGGGTCAGCTCACGGCCGAGGCGGTGGGCGAACATGATCGGCGCGGGCATGAGCTCGGGCGTTTCATTGCAGGCATAGCCAAACATGATGCCCTGGTCGCCAGCGCCCTGTTCGGCGTGCTTTTTGCCTTCGGCTTCCGCAGCATCCACGCCCTGGGCGATGTCGGGGCTCTGGATGGTGAGGTAGTTGTTGATGAAGATCTGGTCGGCGTGGAAAACGTCGTCCACGTTGGTGTAGCCGATGCCGCGGACGGCTTCACGGATGATCTGGCCGACGTTGATGACCTCGTCGATGGGCTTGGTGGTGCCGAGCTTCTTGTTCTGGAGCTTCGGGATGGTGATCTCACCACCGACGACGACGACATTGCTCTTCACGAAGGTTTCGCAGGCGACGCGGCTCTTGGAGTCGATCTTGAGGCAGGCGTCGAGGATGGCGTCCGAAATAGTATCGGCAACTTTGTCAGGATGGCCTTCGCCGACGGACTCGGACGAGAAGATATAAGAGCGGGACATGGAGGTGGTCGTTTGGGTTATATATGGACGAATCATGATTTGTTGATGCGTCCAAGAGATGCGGAGAGTAATCCCCAAACCGGGGGCGTCAACCGGGCTTTTGGGTAGGGGCTCCACCCAGCTCCCGGATCAATTTGGCCTCGAAAAAGCCGCGGCTTCATCGTTTGGCTAGTCCCTCATGCGCCGCCTTCTCCTTACTGTCCTTGCCCTCGGCACTCCACTTCTCGCCGAGAAGCCCAAAATCATCTTCGACACCGACATCACCGGCGATGTGGATGACGTGTTGGCGCTGGCCATGTGCCACACACTGGCGGACCGCGGAGCCTGTGAGTTGCTCGGCGTGACGGTTTCGAAGAACAATCCGCTCACTGCGAGCTTCGTCGATGCGCAAAACACCTTCCACGGCCGCCCGGACCTGCCGGTGGGCGTCACGCGGGATGCAAAGGCGCAGCAGCGTGAGAGCAAATACCTCAAGCAGGCCGATTCGCCCGACTACCCGCACGATTTGAAGCGGAACGAGGAAGCGAAGGATGCCGTGGAGCTGATTCGCGAGCTTTTGAACGCCCAGCCGGATCACAGCGTGACGATCATCAGCGTCGGCATTGCGTCGAACATGGCGAATCTGCTGAAATCGCCCGGCGGAGTCGAGTTGGTGAAGCGGAAGGTCAAAGCGCTATCGATCATGGCCGGTGCGTTCGCGTTTTGTAACCGCACGAACTACCACCTCGAAGCAAACGTCATCAACGGCATCGGCTACATGCAGACCGTGGCCGATCAGTGGCCGGAGGAGGTGCCCATCGTGTGGAGCGGCTATGAGATCGGCGAGGCGCTGCCTTTTCCGCGTGTCGTGATACAGCGAGATCTCGGCTATCTGTCGCATCATATCGTCAAAGAGGCGTATTTGCTCCACAGCGGCCCGGAGCATGACCGCCCGTGCTGGGATGAGAGCAGCGTGCTGTGGGCCGTGTATCCCGAGCGTGGCTTTTTCGGCCTTTCGGAGCCTGGACGCGTGAAAGTGCTCGATGATGGCTTCACGCGCTTTGTGCCGGTCAAAAATGGCAAAGGCAGTCAGCGTGATCGTTTTCTCACGATGAGCTCGGTGCAGCAAAGTCGCGCCTTGGAAGCGATTGTGCATCTGACGATCCAGCCGCCGCCGATGAAGTGAGCCTCACTTGGTGGAGGCCTTGTGGAGGCACGATGGGTCGGCGGAAGTGGGCAGGGTTTTGATCCAGTCGATCAACTTCGGCTTCATGCGTGCGACGATGTCGGGATGGGTGGCACTGGCGTCTGTTTTCTCTGCGCGATCCTGGGTGAGGTTGTGGAGCGCGATGCGCTGGCCGGACTCGTCCATGAGCAGTTTCCAATCGCCCTCGCGCATGGCCCAGGCGGGCCAGGTGTCGTCCTGCTTGCCGATGTGGTAGTGTTTCCAGAAGAGCGGTTTGGTGCGCCGCACGGGTTTGCCGTGGAAGGCATCGAGCAGATTCTCGCCGTCGCTGGCGGCCTCGGCGGGGAGTTCGATACCGGCTGCGGCGCAGAGCGTGGGCAGGAGATCGACGGCGGAAAACACGGTCGTGTCGTTCCTCGTGCCCGCAGGGATGTGACCGGGCCAGCGAACGATGAACGGCACGCGCACGCCGCCTTCGTAGAGGTTGCCTTTGCGGCCTCGCAAGCCGCCGGTGGAGCCGACGCTGTAAAAAACATCGAAGCCCTTCTGCATATCGCCATCTTCCGGCTGCGGTGGGCGGTCGCCATCGGTCACGGACGTGCCTGCGGGGCCGTTGTCGCTGGAGAACATGACGAGGGTGTTTTGCTCCATGCCGGTCGTCTTCAATGCGTCGAGCACGCGAGCGACATTCAGATCGGCTTCGCGCAAGACCGCGGCATATACCTGGCGGCGGGGATCGAGGTCCTTGAAGCGGTCCATCGACTCCTGGGTGGGAAAGTGCCGCGTGTGCGACTCGTGGAGCCAGACGTTCAGGAAGAAGGGTTGCCTGCCTTTCATCCGCTCGATGAACTGCGCCGCCTCGACGCCGATCTTGTGCTGATCAATGCCCGGTCCCGGCCCGTGATAGACCTTGGATTCATCAATGCCGTAGGCGGACATCTCCGGCGCTTCCGGGGCGATCTGCGGTCCGGCGCCCATGTGCCACTTGCCGAAGTGCGCGGTATGGTAGCCGGCGCTCTTCAAGAGGCGCGGCAGCATCGGCGCCTTGGGGTCGAGCCAGTCCGGCATCGTGCTCGATTTCTTCGGGCCGAGTGTCTGCGAGTTGAAGACGTTGTTGATGCCGAAGCGGGAGGGAAAGCGGCCCGTCATGGTCGCGACGCGGCTCGGTGAACAAACCGGGCTGAGCACGTTGAACTGCGAGAAATCCATCCCTTCGCTCGCAAGCCGGTCAATCGTCGGCGTTTTCAGCCAGCTCTCCGCGCCGTGGCAAGAAAGGTCACCCCAACCGAGGTCGTCGGCATAGATGAAGATGATGTTGGGCTTGGAGATCGGTGCTTCAGCGGCGTGGAGGGCGATGAGCGGGAGGAGAAGTATCGCGAGGAGCAGAGATGAGCGGGTCACGGAGTGTTGGAGTGGGATGAGTGGAAGATGAATCAACGGGCGAAATCTACTTGGGAGGCATTAATACGAGGACCACATAGCGGCGCAGACGCAGATGGTAGAACAAAAGATCGAGGTAGAAGTCATCACCGCCGACCTCCAGATGCACACGCCGGCCCACGAAGGCAAAGCCCGCATCGTGAGGGCAAAGTTGGTCAAAGCCTTACCTTGGCGGAGGTGGAGATGTGCCTGGATTTGCGTTTCCAGGCTGCTGCGGCTCAAGCCGTGTGCGATGGCCTCGCGGATGTAAAAGTCCCTTGTGGAGGTGTCTTTGATGCGCTGGATGATCTGGAGAACATGGCCCCAAGGCAATTGCGCAACAGGTTGTTGCGCAATTGGCTCACCGCGAAAAGTGACTCGGTTGAGGCCATGTAAGCGTCGCGTCACGATGTTTTTGTGAATTCTGACTGGAGCTATTGGCAACAGAATGAAGACAGCAGAATGCCCTGATTCTGTTGTCTTCATTCTGTTGCCAATTTCATAGCTCCTGATGAAGCGGCGTCTCATTGATCATGGCCCCATCACTTTCAGTCTCGCGAAGCGTCTGGTGCTCGTGGGGAAGGTGTAGGTGAAGGTGTTGCCGTTGGCGGTGACGTTCACGCCGAGGAGTTCGATGGTCCACACGCCGGTGAGGGTGTCAGAGGATTCGATGACGAAGTCGGTGCCGTAGGTGCCGAGGTGGCCGGGGGCTTTGGTCCAGGTGATGCTGAGGGTGCCGCTGTTGTTTTGCACGGCAGGGAGCGGGGTCTGGCCGGTGGTGTTGGAGGTGCCGCCGAGGAAGTATTCGATGCCGTTGGGGACGCCGTCGTTGTCGTGGTCGCCGTTGAAGGTGCCGCCGGGGCTGTTGTTGGTCTGCCAGGTGGTGAAGGGACTCACGAGGACGAGTTCGAGGTCGTTTCCAGTGATGCGAAGCGTGGTGTTGAAGGCACCGAGAGTGCCGGTGAGCTTGGCGGGATCGAGCGTGCCGCTGAGGGTGGTGGCGGTGATGAGCTTGTAAGTGCCAGCGGTGAGGCCGCTCAATGCGGTGAAGGTGAAATCGTCGATGCCGAGCGTGCCGCTGCCGACGGTGAAGGTGCCGCCGACGGTGATTTGATCGCTGGCGGTGAGAGCGCCGAGTTCAAAGACGAGTTTACCGGTGCCGGTGGTCATGGCGGTGATGTTGAGGCCGCCGCCGATGGCGAGCGTGCCTGCGGAGCCGGTGGTGGCTCCGGGTGCGATGCGGCCGGAGGCATTGACGGTGACGCTGCCGCCGATGCTGCCATCGCCTGCGAGTGTGGCGGCGTTGATGGTGACGGCGCTGCCGGCGTGAAGCGAGCCGGGGGCGTTGATGCGCAGGGTGCCTGCGTTCAAGGTGGTCGCTCCGGTGTAGGTGTTGGTGCCAGTGAGCGTCCAGGTGCCGTTTTCGATCTTCCGCAGGGCGATCACACTTCCAATCGCGGTGCCGTTGCTGATGATGCCTTCCACTTGTCCGAGGCCAGTCGCTCCGCCGAGGACGAAGGTGCGTGTGTTGCTGGCGGTCTCGTTTTGGATCGTTCCGGCGAGTCGCAGGCTGCCTGCGTTGATCACCACACGACTCTCGCCAGTGCCGCCACTGGTGAGGGTGATGTTGCCACGCAGGATGTTATCGCCTGCTTCATTGATGATGGCTCCGGCGGGATTGCTCACGCGATAGTTGATGGCCGCGGGCAGATCCATGGAGCCGCCGCTCCCATCAAGCCGAAGCTGTGGGTTGCCCGCGGTGCCGTTGGTGAGGATCACATCCTTCGTGGAGAAGGTGGTGCCGAGGGCGTTGCTGTTCGTGATGCGCAGGGCTCCAGACGCGACCGTGACAGCACCGGTGAAGCTGTTGTTGCCGCTGAGCACGACGGTGCCGTTGTTGATCGGGCAATCGATCGTGATGCCACCGCTGCCACTGATGACATTCGGCACGAGCAGTGTGCCGGTGCGATCAAAACGCAGCGTGGCGTTGTTCACGATGTCACCCGCTGGCAGCGAGCCGGTGGCTCCGTCATTACCGATCTGCAAAATGCCCGCGTTGATCGTGGTGGTGCCTGCATACGTGTTCGCGCCGGTGAGCGTGAGCTTGCTGCTGCCTGATTTGATGAGGCCCGCGTTGCCACTGATGACGCCGCTGAAGAGGAAAGTGGCTGTTCCCGCGCCGGTGAAGGTGGTGCTGTCTTCCAT
>JBKCXA010000629.1:0-6865 GCA_046316935.1 Prosthecobacter sp. | reverse complement strand
TGCGCGGCGGCCTGCATGGGAATGGCGGCGCTGCTTTGGCCACCGCTCTTCACCATGGGGGCGGTGAGGATGACGTCGAGATCGCGGCGGAGGTCGGTGGCGGTGGGGTAGCGGTCCTCGCGGTCGTATTTCATCGCCTTGATGACGATCTGGTCGAAGCGGGGATCGCAGCCGGTGAGCTTGCTGGGGAGGTCAAAGGCTCCACGCGGCACCTGGCCGGTGAGCATCTGGTAAAGCATGACACCAACAGCATAGAGGTCGGCGCGGCCATCCGGCACCATGCCGATGGAGAGGGTCTCGGGAGCCACGTAGTCCGGCGTGCCCATGGCGAGGCCGGTTTTCGTGAGGCCGCTGCTCTGGGAGGTGTCGTGCGCTTTGGCGAGGCCGAAGTCCGCCACCTTCACCTGGCCCTCCATGTTGATGAGGATGTTGCTGGGCTTGATGTCGCGGTGGATGATGCCGTGCTGGTGGGCATAGCCGAGCGCATCGCAGACATGGGCGGTGATGGCGAGCGCGTGCTCCGGCGGCAGGCGGCCCTGGCTCTGGATCATCTGATGGATGTCCGTGCCATTGATGAAGCCCATGACGAAGTAGAGCTGGCCCTCGCTGGTCTCGCCGAAGTCATAGACGGGCACGATGGCGGGGTGCTCGAGGCGGGCCATGATCTTGGCCTCGTTTTTGAATCGCTCCGTGTAGCTGGCGTCCTCGTCATCGACCTCCGGCGGGAGGATCTTGATGGCCACCGGCCGCTCGAGGGCCTTTTGCTTGCCTTTGTAAACCGCTCCCATGCCACCACGGCCGATGAGGGCCTCGATGTGATACTGCGGCAGAAGCTGCGCGAGCAGCTCCGGCGTGGGCGGCACCCATTTGAAGCCACCGCCGCCGGTGCGCTGGTAACCGGTGGGTGTCGGGCCGGGAGAAAGCGGTCCCATGGGCTTAGGAGTCGGCTGGGTGGCGTCGGGGTCAGACATGGCGTGGGATACGGCAATTACCGCGCCAGTTTGTAGGGATTTCGGCGGGATGCGTCAAGGCGATGTCGCAAGGTGCCACCAGGCTCATCTGCTGATGGGAGATGCCGCCTGACCTCATGAGAGTTGAAGATTGACCGCAGAGCTGTGATTTCGTAGTCTGCACCCATGCGCACCTCAAATCCGACGCTGAATGACTCTGTTTTCGAACGCTCACGCCTGGCCTCGCCTGCCGGGGCAGTGATGACCTTGAATGGCACGGTGCTGAAGACCGGTATCCTGACCCTGCTGCTGGTGACGGCGGCGAGCTGGAGCTGGAAGATCGCCATGGGGGAGGCTGGTGCGCCGGAGTGGTTTGGCAAAGCTCTGATGTTTGGCTGGATCGCCCCGCTGGGGCTCTCGCTAATCATTTCCTTCGTTCCGAAGACCGCCCCGGCGCTGGCACCCGTCTATGCGCTGACCAAGGGCGTCATCGTCGGCATCATCTCGGCGATGTATGAGAAGCAGTTTGGCGGCATCGTGCTCACGGCGGTGATGCTGACTTGTGGCATCCTGTTTGCGCTGCTCGCGGCCTACAGCACCGGCCTGATCAAGCCGAGCGAGAACTTCAAGCTGGGCATTTTCGCCGCGACAATGGGCGTGGCGTTGTTTTACTTGGGCACGTGGGTGCTCTCGATGTTTGGCATCCAGGTGCCGGGCCTGTTTGGCAATGGCTGGATGGGCATCGCCTTCTCCGGATTTGTGGTGGTGCTGGCGGCGCTGAACCTGGTGCTGGACTTTGATTTCATCGAGAACGGCTGCGCAGCCGGCGCTCCGAAGCACATGGAGTGGTATGCGGCCTTCGGCCTGCTGGTGACCCTCGTGTGGCTCTATCTCGAAATCCTGCGTCTTCTATCGAAGCTCAACAGTCGCGACTGATCTTTTATCCCGCTCATCCATCACCTTCATTCATCCCAGATCATGAAAAACACGCTCTTCGCTCTTTTTGCCTTCACCACCGCCTCTCTCGCCAATCCGGAGATCGCCAATATCGTCACCCAGGAATACGGCGCGGCCGTTTCCGAAGGTATCCTGCTCCTGCAAGCTCCCGCCAGTGCTGGCGAGCCGGTGAAGTGGGCGGTCTTTGCCCGCGATCCCTTTCGCTCGGGTGAGCTGATCAAGGCCGACATCGTCCAGCAGGGCAATAGCTGGTCCGTGAAGCCTGCGGGAGCGGACGATGATCTGCTGCGTGCCACCCCGCCGACCACGGTGGCCTTCAATCGCGTAAAGTATCGCTCCTCGGAGGTGCGCGGCATTGCTGCCCGCGCGGCGGTGGATGCGAAGACGAGCTTTGCCACGATCGAGTATCAGCTCGCCTGCAACAAGCCCGGCACCGCGCCGGAGTGGGGCCTGGCCTTGCTCGATGCCTCGGGTGTTGAGGTAGGCTTCCTTCTCGTGAATGCGGAAACCGGTGCCATCAGCCATCAGCAATGGGCAAGCCAGGTGGCTGCGGCACCGAAGAGCAGCGACGAAGGCGGAGAAAAAGGCGCCCGTGCTGCCCAAGAGGTCAAAGAAGCCGCCCGCCGCGCCTGGAACTGGACCGATGGTGCCCGCAAGGAAACGAAGAGCTTCTTCAAGGAGCTGTTCCGCCGGAACTAGACCTGTTCCCAAAAACAATGTCTGATTCGAAGGAGGCTGAAAGCCTCCGGGAATCCAGCCCAGGGTTGGAGTGGCGAAGCCACGCAACCCCTGGGGTCGTCACGAATAAACCGGGCGCTCTGAAAGAGCGCCGGAGAAGCTGCGAACGTTCTCCCGCACTCTTTCAGAGTGCTGCGGTCCTTTCCAACACGAACCCAGGCTCTACGAGCCTGGGCTGCACTCCCAAGGGCCTTTCAGGCCCGTAGGGTAAATGACAAACATTCTGAGAACCCGTCTAAGCCTGTGAGCTACTCGAGCTGGAGCTTGGCGAGCGAGCTGTAAAGGCCGCCAGGCTTTGTGACGAGTTCGTCATGGGTGCCGCGCTCCAGAATCGCCCCGCCGGACATGACGAGGATCTGATCGCAACGGCGCACGGTGCTGAGCCGGTGCGCGATGATGATGCTGGTGCGGTTCTCCATGAGCTTGTCGAGGGCGTCCTGCACGAGGCGCTCGCTTTCCGCGTCGAGGCTGCTCGTTGCCTCGTCGAGCACGAGGATGGCTGGATCAGCGAGAATGGCTCTCGCGATGGCGATGCGCTGGCGCTGGCCGCCGCTGAGTTGCGTGCCGCGATCTCCGACGATGGTTTCGTAGCCTTCAGGAAGCCCGGCGATGAACTCATGTGCGTTGGCCTTTTTGGCCGCGGCGATGATTTCGTCCTCGGAGGCACCCGGGCGGCCGTAGGCGATGTTTTCGCGGATGCTGCCGCCAAACAAGAGCACCTCCTGCGGCACGAGAGCGAGATTCCGCCGCAGCGTGGTGAGGGTGAAGTCTTTGATGGGCTGGCCGTCGATGAGGATCTCGCCGGTGTTCGGATCGTAGAAACGGAAGAGCAGGGAGATGCTCGTTGATTTGCCGCTGCCGCTGGGGCCGACGAGGGCGATGCGCTGGCCCGCCTTGGCGCTGAGGTTAAAGTCTCGCAGCACGGTGACATCGGGACGAGTGGGATAGGCGAAGCTCACGCCGCGCATCTCGATTTCGCCATGGAAGCGTTTCTCCGGTGTGGTGATGCTGTCCAACGGCTCGGTCTCATCCTTGAGCAGCTCGCGGACACGCTCGGTGGCTCCAAGCGCCCGCTGAAGCTGGGTGATCAACTCCGGAAACTGCATGAAGGACGCGGCGATCATGCCGCTGAGCCCGGCGAACTGGGTCAGCTCATCACGGCCGATCTCATGATGCTCCAGCATGCGCATGGCGAACCAGGTGACGAGGATCAGCGCCACGCTGAAGGCAAAGATGATGAAGGCGATGAAGGAGGCCCGTGGCGCGGCGGCGCGGATCACCGTGCGCAGGTATTCGCCGAGGTTCTTCTCATAGCGGGCGATCTCGTGCGCCTCGTTGCGGAAGGCTTTCACGCTCACGATGCTTTGCAGCGACTCGTCCACGACGACCTGCGTGGCGGCGAGGTTGTCCTGTGCCTTGCGGGTGAGCTTGCGGATGCGGCTGCCAAAGATGGCGATGAGCACGATCACCACCGGAATGGTGCCCACCATGAAGAGCGAGAGCTTCACGCTCATCTTCAGGATCAGCACGAGGCAGATCGAAAGCATCACGGTGTGCCGGATGAGCATCGGGATGGTCACCACGAGGGTTTCACGCATGGCCTCCACATCGTTGGCGAGGCGTGAGGCGAGCTCGCCGACACGGCGCGCATTCAAAATGCCCATCGGCAGGCGGATGATCTTGCTGAAGGTGTCCTTCCGCAGCGCCGCGAGCGCTCCCTCAGAGGCCTTGGCGAACAAGAGAATGCGCCAGAAGGCGATGAAGGCCTGCGCCGCCACGATGGCGACGAGGAACCAGCATTTCTCCTCCAGCCGCGCCATCCAGCCCGGGCCTGTCGCACCGCCCAGGCCCTCACCAGCCAGGGCGGTGAGTTCCTTGATGAAGAAGACGGTCAGTCCGCCGGTGATGGCGAGGGCGATGAGGGCAGGGATGAAGACCCTGAAGTGCGGGCGGAGGTAGTGGAGGAAGAAACCGGCATCGCGCCACGCGGCGCTGTCCCATAGCTTTTTGCTGGCGCGTTCTTGATCAGGCATGGAGGTCTTGGAAAGTGGAACTGGTTGGCAACCTGTTCGCGTGGGATTGAAGGCGTTGAAAGGATGAGTTCGGGTGGTGCCGGTGGTCGTGTCGTCTGGAGTGAGGCGTCTGATTCGCGGCTCCGGCTGAACAGGTTGCAAACCTGTTCCACTTGGCTCACTCCACTCGCACAGTGGCACGTGGCGTGGGCTTGTCCGTGAGTTCGAGGACGGCGAGGGCCTCGGCGTCGTCAGGGTGGCGGCTGGAGGAAGTCAGGAAGAGGCTGCGACCGGCGGCGCGGAGGGTGAAGTTGACGCCGAGCTGGCTGTTGCCATTGTTCAGCGCCCACTCGTGATCGTAGAGATAACTGCGAGGCAGGGCGATGGTGAGGCGGCGGAGGCCGTCGGGCGTGCTGGAGAGCGTGGCCTTGATCTCTTTCTCGTCGTAGTTCGCGGCGTAGCCGGTGCCAAAGGCCCACACGGCGAGCTTGCTCACTTTGGCAGGGCCATCGGCGGCCTTCGAGACGATGCGGATGCCGGCGGTGGCACCGGGGGTGAGCCGCTGGCCGTAGCGGCGGGCATCCAGATGCAGCGTGGCATCCAGGGCGATGCCACTGTCTCCATCATCGACGAGGTCGAGCCCGTTCAGCTCGCAGGTGACGAAGAATTTCTGCCCATCCGCATCGAACTGCACCTTCGCGGCGGTTTCCTTGCCATCAGCCGCAGTGAGCGGCACGGATTGCTTGAGGCCGATGTTGCGCACGATTTCGACCTGGCGGCTGAACTCGTGTTTTTGCCCTCCCGCAGTGATTTGGAAGGTCAGCGGGCGTGTCTGTCTCACGGGCGAATCGGCCTTCAAACCGAGGTCGAGCTTCACTTCGGGCGTTTCATGCGCCTCGGGGGCGAGGTCGAGCTTGCCGTTGAGTTTCTGGCTGCCGAATTCGAGGTTCCAAGTGCCGGTGACCTTGTCCTTGCCTTCATTGAGCACTTCAAGGCCGGGGGTGAAGATGCCCTCGTGGTTGAAGGTGGTGCGGGATTTGGCCACCACGGCCATGGGCAGCACCGGCGTGACGAGGTCATGAATGCGAGCTGTGCTGCCGGAAATGACAAGCAAAGGCAGCCGCAGCGCGGTTTCATCCGGCACGGTCGTGAGCGAGTAGGTGATGCTGATGGTCTGGCTGGTGCCTGCGGCGAGTGTGACTTCCGGGCTGGCATCTTGCGGCTTGGCCTGGGTGGTGGGGAGCGGCAGCAGGGTGAGACGCAGCGGTGTCTTGCCGGTGTTGCTCACTTCGGCGCTGAGTTGGAGTTTCGCGTAGGTCTCCGATTTGCCACGGATGTTTTTCACTTCCCAAGTCATGGCTGGGGTGCCGTCCATGATGTCCTGGAAGAAAATCTCGCCCATCGCCTGATGCAGCTCCGTGCTGGCGAGCGAGACGCTGCCCTCCGGTCCGGCGAGGAGGCGGGATCGATACTGCCGGGCAAGCACGGGGAAGCTGCGATAGGCCTCCGCCAGATCGGGCGGGGGAGCGATGAGGCGCGAGAGATCGCCCAAGTCGGAGAACAGCACTTTTTCCTCGTCGCTGACCTCGCGCATCACGCTGCACACGCCGCGGGTGAGAGCGAGGCTGGCTTCGGCCGGTTCCGCCGCTTGCAGCATGGGACCGGTGACGATGACTTCGATCTTTTTGGCCTTCGCCGCACCGATCACGCCACGCAGGCCGCTCTCCACATCTGCCAGCGGCGTGCCCGAAAGGGCATCCTCAAAGCCAGCGGACACCAAAACGAGGTCGGGCAGGCCGCGAAAGCCTTCACTGGTCAGTGCCGCGGAGGCCTGCACCAGGCTGGAGAGCTCCACGGGTTGCAGAACGATCTCGGGGCCCATCACCGAGCGTTCCTTCGACGCGTAAGTCGAGCCCGGACGAGCGATGCGCACGCCACCGGTGTAGTAAAACTGGGTGGCGAGCAGCTTGGCGAACGCACCCGGAAAGGCCGCCAGCAGCGGATCAGCATCGCCAGAGGCTTTGGCCCCTTCCAGCATGCCATCACCGAGCACGACGATGTGGAGACGCTCACGGCGTGTGAGCTTCAAGAGGGTGCGCGGCAGATGCTGCGTAAGCCGCTGGCGCTGTGCATCGCTGATCTCGAAGTAGTTTTGCGGCGCGGACTGGGCGGCGGGCAGCTTCGCCTCCGCCTCCAGCGCGGCGGACT
>JBKCXA010000628.1:0-6472 GCA_046316935.1 Prosthecobacter sp. | reverse complement strand
ATCCAACGCGGTCGCGATCACGGTCTGCCGAGCTTTGCCAACATGCGTAAAGCCCTCAAGCTACCTCCCGTCACCCGCTTTGAAGACATCAATCGCGACCGCACCGTGCTCGGCGAGCTTCGCGCTGCTTACACCTCGCCTACCGATGTCGATCTCTGGGTCGGCGGCCTCGCCGAGGCGGATCGCCCCGGCTCCATGGTGGGCGAAACCTTCACGCGCATCCTTGTCGATCAATTCCGCCGCTGCCGCGATGGCGACCGCTTCTGGTATCAGGCCTACCTGCCCGCCAGCCTCGTCCGCGCCGTGGAGCAGCAGACGCTCGCCACCATCATTCGCCGCAACACCGGGATCAAAACCGAGATTTCCGACAACGCCTTCCTCGCGCCACCCCCGCGCCGCGGAGGACGTTGATCGGTCTGATGGAGTGTTGAGGTGAACCACGCCGGGCGTTGGACGGGAGGTCCAGCGCCCGGTTTTCCGCATCTAAGTGCTTCCTTGTTTGCCAAATTCACCCCGTCGGACTATAAAACGGCCCGTTTCGAGTCCCCCCCTCGCCCCAAAAACCCATGATCTCCGGTTTCCATGCTTTTCTCCGTCGAGCCGCGGCCGTGACAATCGTGGCAGGTTTTGCCCTGGCCCAAATCCAGCCAGTTCGTGGTGAGGAGGAGAAAAAGGGCTTTTTCTCGAAGATCTTCGGCGGGGGTAAAACCGAGGAAAAACCGGCTGAAAAGCCTGCGGAGCCCAAAACCGAGTCGAAGCCCAAATCGACCACCAGCAGCAGCAAATCCAAGTCCACCGCCTCCAAGCCCAAGTCCGAACCGGCCAAAAAGACCGAGACCAAGCCGGTGGTGACCGAAAAGAAGACTGAGAAGCCGAAGGAGACGCCCAAAGTCGAGACCAAGCCCGCCCCGGCCGCAGCCCCCGCGCCAAAAGCCGCCGTCTCCAGCAATGTGAAGGGTGAGGTCAAGCCCTCCGCCAGCAATCCCTGGCACGTCATTGATGTGGGTGGCCGGGATTACATCACGCTGGAGAGCATCCGGAACTTCTACAACCCGCTCTTCGGCTTCACCGGCTTCCGCGAGCAGGGAAACCACATCTGGCTGATGTCGAACAAGCTCGTCATCAAGGCGTCGATCGGTTCCCAGGAGCTGCTCATGAACAACATGAAGTTCATCCTGAGCTTCCCGGTCATCTCGCACAATGGCAAGACGCTCATCTCACGCCTCGACCTCGTGAAGCTGGTCGATCCCATCCTCAATCCCAGCCACATCCAGGGCGCGGAATACTTTGATACGGTGGTTGTTGATGCCGGTCACGGCGGTCACGACGCGGGCGCCCGTGGTGTTTACGGCTACGAGAAGGATTTCGCCCTCAAAATGGCGCAGCATCTCCGCACGGCGCTGATGGCCCGCGGCTTCAAAGTGGTGCTCACCCGCAGCACGGACACCTTCATCAGCCTCGGCGGTCGTGTCGCCATCGCGAACCAGATCCCGAACAGCATCTTCATCAGCCTGCACCTGAACTCCGGTGGCAGCACCGCCAGCGGCATCGAGACCTGGGCGCTCACCCCGCAGAATGCAGCGGCCACCATTTCCCGCGGTGGCGGTTACAACATGAGCGGCACCACCGGCAACAAGCAGGACTCGGCGAACATCGCGCTCGCCTCCGCCGTGCAGGCCCGCGTGCTCAGCACCGTGAAGGTGGTCGATCGCGGCATCAAACGCGCCCAGTGGAGCGTGCTCACCGGCATCAAAAAGCCCGGCATTCTGTTCGAAGGTGGGTTTGTCACGAACTCGAAGGAGTGCCTTCTCATTGCCTCCGAAAGCTATCAAAAGACCGTGGCCGCGGCCATCGCCGACGCCGTGTCGAACTATCGCAAGGCCCTCGAGCCCGCGATGGTGAACCGTCGCTGACAAACGTCTGGCAGAGCAGGCGTTGACAGAAGGCGTGGAGCGCTTCCCACTCCCGCACGTCATGAAACGCCTCGTCGCCTTCTCCTTCGTCGTCATAGCCGCGTCCCTGCGGGCGGATGTGAGCCTCCCGGCCATCTTCTCTGATGGCATGGTGCTTCAGCAGGCGCAGATCACACCCGTGTGGGGCAGAGCCGACGCCGGCGAATCCGTGAAAGTGACGTTTGGTGATCAAACGCAGAGCACTACTGCGTCGAAAAACGGCACCTGGCGCATCACACTGAATCCGCTGAATGCCAGCGCCGCGCCCGCCGATCTCGTCGTGGCTGGCAAGAACACGCTCACCATCAAAAACGTGCTCGTCGGCGAGGTGTGGGTGTGCTCCGGCCAGTCGAACATGGGCATGACCGTGAATCGCTCGCTCAATGCGGAAGCGGAGATGGCTGCGGCGAAGTTTCCCGGCATTCGCATGTTCAATGTCGAACGCACGCCGAGCATGACTCCGCAGGCCGATTGCAAAGGAACCTGGCAGGCGGCAAACCCGCAGACCGTGGGCGCCTTCTCCGCCGCCGGCTTCTACTTTGGCCGCCATCTGCATCAGGTGCTCAAAGTGCCCGTGGGCCTCATCAACACCTCCTGGGGCGGCACGCGGGTCGAGGCCTGGACGAGCAGCGAGGCTCTCGCCGAGCGTCCCTGCGCCCAGGAGATGCTCGCTGATTGGAAAGACGCCATCAAGAAATGGGACGCGCCGCTCCAGCAGTCCATCTATGAAAAAGCCAAGGCCGACTGGCAGGAGCAGGTGAAGCAGATCGACACGCAGAACAAACAACTCGCCAAGGACGGCAAGCCAAAGCTCAACAAGCCCGCCGCGCCGCGTCCGCCGGAGGACCCTTCGAAGTCGCAGCATCACCCCGCCGTCCTCTACAACGGCATGGTGGCACCACTCGTCGGCTACGGCATGAAGGGAGCCATCTGGTATCAGGGTGAGTCAAACCAGCGCCGCGCCTTCCAGTATCAAGAGCTGCTGCCCACCATGATCAATGACTGGCGCAAGCGCTGGGACAGCGAGTTCCCGTTCTACATCGTGCAGCTCGCCAGCTACGGAAACAAAAAGCCCGTCAGCACGAACGCGGGCGAGCCTGACACATGGGCCGAATTGCAGGAGGCCCAATACCTGACCGCCATCACGCTGCCAAAATGTGGCCTCGCGGTCGCGAACGACATCGGCGAGGAAAAAGACATTCATCCGAAGAACAAGCAGGAGGTCGGCCGCCGCCTCGCCCTGTGGGCGCTGGCCAAGGACTACGGCAAGGCCAGCACCATTCCGAGCGGCCCGCTGTATCGGAACTCCACCATCCAAGGTGACAAGGTGCGCATCCAGTTCGACTACACCGGCACCGGCCTCAAAACACGCGACGGCGGCGAGTTGAAACACTTCCAAATCACCGGAGCCGACAAGAAGTGGGTCTGGGCCAAGGCGAAGATCGAGGGGAACGAGGTCGTCGTGTGGCACCCTGACGTGAAACAGCCCGTCGGTGTCCGCTACGCCTGGGCCGCGTGGCCTCAAGAGGCCAATCTGATCAACGCCGAAGGCCTGCCCGCCTCCTGCTTCCGCACGGACGATTTCCTGCCGAGCACCCTCGGTGTGACCTCGCCCTTTAAAGAGGCGACGGCGGTGGCACCGCCGAACTGAAGTGGCCGATTTTCTCCGAAAATCGAGCCTGGAAGGTCGATGACTCGATTTCTGGAAAAGCAGTTACTCAGCTCTCACGCCTGCTCCACACGGAAGACATGCATCGACACGCCATCGGGCTTCAGCTCGACGTAGTTGCGGGTACCATTCCAGTCGTAGGCGCCGCCGTGGAGGAGGTCGATGACTTTGAAGGGCTTCGACGCGTCGAGACCGAGGGCGGCGAGATCGAGATGGACCATGCCTGCGGCGGCGTGTTGGGGATCGAGATTGATGCAGCAGAGGATGCGGTTGCTGAAATCCGGTGTGGCTTTGCTGTAGGTAATGATGCGGCCGTGATCGGCGGAGTGGAAGCGCAGGTTGTCGTAGAGATGCAGCGCGGCGTTGTCCCGACGGATGAGGTTCAGCTTGCGGATGAAGCCGTTGATGTTGCCGGGCTTGTTGTAGTCACGCTGCACGAGCTGGTACTTCTCGCTGTGATTGTATTCTTCCTTGCCGGGGTAGGGCTCGTTCTCGCCCAGCTCGTAGCCGGTGTACATGCCCCAGGTGCTCGACATGGTCGCGGCGAGTGCGGCACGGATGCGGAACATCTGCGGGCCGGCGTTTTGCAGGTGGCCGGGGAGGATGTCAGGCGTGTTCGGCCAGAAATTGGCGCGGTAATACCAGCGCATGTCGCCGTGGAAGAGCTCGCGGGCATACTCTTCGAGCTCCGCACGGCTCTCACGCCAGGTGAAGTAGGTGTAGCTCTGCGTGAAGCCGATTTTGCCGAGCACCTGCATCATCTTCGGCTTCGTGAAGGCCTCGGCGAGGAAGAGCACGTCGGGGTCCTTGCGCTGGATGGTGCCGATCAGCTCCTCCCAGAAGGCGACGGGCTTGGTGTGGGGATTATCGACGCGGAAGATCTTCACGCCGCAATCGACCCAGAACTGCACCACGTCGATAAGTTCCTTCCACAACGCCTTCCAGTCGGCGCAGTGGAAATTGATCGGGTAGATGTCCTGATACTTCTTCGGCGGATTTTCGGCGTAACGGATGCTGCCGTCCGGACGCCGATAAAACCACTCGGGATGCTCTTTGACGTAAGGATGATCGGGCGAGCAGTTGATGGCAAAGTCGAGCGCGATTTCGAGACCACGCTTGTTGGCCTCGCCGACCAGCCATTTGAAGTCCTCGATGGTGCCGAGCGCTGGTTCGATGGCCCGATGCCCGCCGGCGGGACCGCCGATGGCCCACGGGCTGCCCACATCGCCCTCGAGCGCGGTGAGGGTGTTGTTTTTGCCTTTGCGGGCGGTGATGCCGATCGGGTGGATCGGCGGGAAGTAGATCACATCAAAGCCTAGATGCGCCGCGTGATCGAGGCGGCCGAGGCAATCGCGGAAGGTGCTGTGCTTGTTTGCGAGGCCTTCGGCACCGCGTGGGAAGAATTCATACCATGCGGAGAACCGCGCCCGCTCACGCTCGACGATGACGGTCATGGTGGTGGAGATCGTGGAAAGGTCGCGGTCGGGAAATTGATCCATCAGCGCCTGCATTTCATCGGATTGCAGCACTTCGAGGATGTCCTGCGCGGGTACTTTGGTGAGCAGATCGGCGCATTCCTGCATCTGCGAAGCCGCTGCGGTGGCGCCGGCCTTCTTCGCACGCACGGCGGCCTCTTTCAGCAGGCGGGCACCTTCCCGGGCCTCGATCGGTACATCGGGGTCTTTGGCTCCCACACGCACCGCGAAGGTCTTTTTCCACGAGCGGAAGGTGTCGCCCCAGGCCTCGACGAGGTATTCCCAGCGTCCGGCCTTCTCAAAAACGCATGCGGCATGCCAGCGGTCGTTGCTGTCGAGATTCATCGGCGCCTCACTCCAGCGCTTCGAGCCTGCCAGACGCCAGCGCAGCACAGCGCTCATCACATCGTGGCCGTCTTTGAAGATGTCGCACCACACGTCGAGCGGTTCGCCGATCACACGCTTCACCGGATGGCGGCCGCCTTCGAGGCAGGGGTAGAAGTTTTCAATGACAACGGTGGGAGCGTGGGTGGCGGGCATGGGAGGGGAGGGGATGAATAGCGACCTGCGGCGGCCGTGCAATCGAAGGCATGCGCGCTGCCGCCTCCTCACACCTTCTCCAGCAGCAGGCATCGGAACGAACGTCCCATGATCGCGGGATGCGTCAGGGACTGAAATTGACGGAAGGTGGAGGCATCAAGGCCGCGGCCTTCGAGGCTGGCGAGCCATGGGGTGGCGAGGCGAGTGAGGAAACGGCCCTGGTGATCATAATCGAGCACTCGCAGGCCGTGCGATTCGGCTTCGGCAACGAGGCGGGTGAAGTTGATCGAGGTCGTGAGGTCCGATTCACCGAGGTCGGCGAGGATTTGATCGTCCGTCTGATGCTGGCGATAGCGGCGCAGGGTGCCGGCGGGTCGCGTGAGGAACTCCTCGGCATCGAGGCCGTAGTCGGCGATGAACACGCTGCCGCGAAACGGTGCCTGGGCGAAGCCGCGCACCCAGTCGAGCATGGCGAGCGAGATTTCCATCATGTGGCCCGGATCGAGGTCGCGGGGCAGTTGGGCGATCTCGGCGGCCAGTTCGGGGCTGCTGGGCTCGGCGGGGATGAGGTTTAAAGCGGCATCGACATGCAGTTCGAGCCAGTTTTGACCGTCCCAACGCACCAGATGCACGGGGAAGGCATCGGGCAGTTCGTTGCTGAGGTAAAAAGCATGCGCGGGGGCTTCGTCGAGGCTTTCGATCCATGTCACGCGGCCGCCGAGGCGTTGGTGCTGGACCTCGCGGTAGCGTGGATTGGGCTCGAGCAGCAAATAACGGGCACCGGGGATGTCGAGCGCGGCGAGGATGTCCTCGGCGAGCTGGCCGTCGTGGGCACC